>NZ_JBWMAU010000023.1:0-50303 GCF_056521445.1 Rhodoferax sp. LB1P47
TCGATGCACCTCAACCACGCAACCCGCTAAATCCCTTCGCTTCGTCTTGATTTTTGTCGCTGGCACATTGGCCGCTTGGTCATCCGCAGAATTGTGCAAGTGGCTCTATTTAATAGCATCTACTGGGGCTGAGACTGGATGCTGTCAATGACTTTTTGCAGATCGGCTACGGCTCGATCCCGGTTTTCACCCGAGAGTTTGTCCAGGTCTACCGACAAGCGCAGGCCGGGGTAGCGCTGGTTCAGGCTGTCGGGCGGGGTCTCGGGGTTATGGATGTCGCGCAGCACAAAGCAGCGAATTTCACGCGACACGCCCTTGGCCGTGAGCGGCTCGCGCTCGTGGGCATCGAACTCGTCTTTCACCAGCGCGTAGGTTTCGTACGACATGATGATGCCGTCAGGTTCGCCGTTTTGCTCCAGCCGGGCGGCCAGGTTCACCTCGCTGCCGATCACGGTGTAGTCCATGCGCTGGTCGCTGCCAAAGTTGCCCACGTGGCAAAAACCGGTGTTGATGCCGATGCGGATCTGGAACGGGTGCCGGTCGCCCTTGTCGCGCCAAATCTCGCGCAGCGCGTGCATGCGCCGTTGCATTGCCACGGCCATGCGCACGCACTGCAAGGCATCCTCTTGCACGCCGCGCGTTTCGGGGTCGCCAAAAAAGATCAGGATGGCATCGCCGACAAACTTGTCGATGGTGGCTCCAAACTCCAGTGCAATCTTCGACATTTCCGAGAAGTAGCTGTTCAAAAAGTAGGTCAAATCTTCGGGCTGCATGCCCTCGGAGGTTTTAGTGAAGTCCTTAATATCCGAGAAAAAAATCGTCAACTTCTTACGCACCGCCTGGATAGACACGTCCTGATCGCCTTCGAAAATCGTTTTGTACACCTGTGGCGACAGGTAGCGCGAGAGTTTGTTCGACAGCGAATGCAGCATCGCTGTGCGCACGTTCAGGGCAATGTGGTTGTGCACGCGGGCTAGCAGGATGGGCGGGCAGATGGGTTTTGTGATGAAGTCCACAGCCCCCATCTCAAAGCCTTTTTCTTCAGAATCGTTGTCGGACTTGGCGGTGAGAAAGATCACCGGAATATCCCGAGTGGCCGGATTTTCTTTGAGGCGGCGACACACCTCGTAGCCGTCGATCTGCGGCATCATGATGTCGAGCAAGATCAAATCGGGGGGGGGGGCCGATGCCGCCACCGCTAGCCCTTTTTCGCCGTGGTTGACTACCTTGACACGGTAGGTGTCCTTGAGCAGTGCCGCCATCAGGGTCAGGTTGTCGGCAGTGTCGTCCACCACCAAGACGGTAGGTTTTTCGGCGAAGCCCAACATTTTCATACAGTGTCATCCCACGCCTGCCTGCACGCATACAACACGCGGGCCGGTGGCGCAAAGAATCGTACACCGCAGACCGTGCTGAATGTGACATTTTGCATGTTTGGGCCGCGCTGTACCATGCCGCCATCGATCACAGGAGCAGGCATATGAAATGGGAAGGCAATCGCGAATCCAGTAACGTCGAAGACCGGCGGGATGGCGGGGAGGGCGGCTCTGGCGGCGGCATGTTGGGCGGGCGCAGCATCGGCATTGGCACCATCGTGGTGGCCTTGCTCGGTAGCTGGATATTCGGCATCAACCCGATGACCATCATCAGCCTGATGGGCGGCGGCAGCGCGCCCCAGATCCAGCAGCAGGCACCTGCCCAGCGGCCACCCAAAGACGACCCGTTGGCCAAGTTTGTCTCTACCGTGCTGGCCGATACCGAAGATGTCTGGCGTGATGTGTTTGCCAAGGCGGGCGGTACCTACCGGGAGCCCGCCCTGGTGCTGTTTCGCGGGGCGACGCGTACCGCATGCGGCCAGGGCCAGGCGGCGATGGGGCCGTTTTATTGCCCTGGCGACCAGAAGGTCTATATCGACCTGGGTTTCTATGAAACTCTTAAAAATCAGCTGGGTGCTCCGGGTGAGTTTGCCCAGGCCTACGTGATTGCCCATGAAGTCGGCCACCACGTGCAAAACCTGATGGGTATCAGCGAAAAAGTCGATGCCATGCGCAGCCGGGTCAGTAAAACCCAGTACAACGCCCTGAGCGTGCGCCTGGAGTTGCAAGCCGACTGCTTTGCGGGTTTGTGGACCAAGCATGCGCAGAATGCGCGCCAGATTCTGGAAAACGGCGATATCGAGTCGGCCATGAATGCCGCCGCCAAGATTGGCGACGACGCTTTGCAGCGCGCTAGCGGCGGCGAAGTAGTGCCCGACAGCTTCACCCACGGCACCAGCGCCCAGCGCCAGCGCTGGTTCAATACGGGCTACCAGACGGGCGTGGTGAAGTCCTGCGACACCTTCAGCGCGCGCCAGCTCTGAGCGCTGAGACGTTCGGGCTATAATTTACAGGCTTTGCACGGTGCAAAGCGCACGTTGACTGAAACTCCATCTATCAACGCAAGTCACATTTAACGGATAAAACATGATCGCATCCTCTATCAAGGCCGAAGTCGTCAAGGCTAACGCGCGCAGCGCCACCGACACCGGCAGTCCAGAAGTGCAAGTTGCACTGCTGACCGCACGTATCAACGAACTCACCCCCCACTTCAAGCTCCACGCCAAAGACCACCACGGTCGTCGTGGCCTGCTGCGTATGGTGAGCCGTCGCCGCAAGCTGTTGGACTACCTGAACTCCAAAGACCACGAGCGTTATGTCGCTCTGATCGCGAAACTCGGCCTGCGTAAGTAATCCCAGTTCCCAATGCACAAGCGCCTGAGTTAGTTCACTAGCTCAGGCGTTTTTGTTTGTCCTTAAGAGGCGATTTACCCCATGCGCGCTGTGTCATTCCATAAGCCTGAGTCCACTCGGTGGCGGTTTATGGAATGGCATCGTATGGCCGAACCCTCTTTGTTCCTCGCCAGTCCGTGTGGACTGCAAACCCTCCCAGGAGACCCGAAATGACTATGTTCAATAAAGTAAGCAAAACCTTTCAGTGGGGTGCCAACACCGTCACGATGGAAACCGGCGAAATGGCCCGCCAATCTACCGGCGCTGTGTTGCTGGACATGGACGGCACCGTGGTGCTGGCCACCGTGGTTGCCAAAACCGTTGGCAAACCCGGCCAAGACTTCTTCCCACTGACCGTCGATTACCTCGAAAAGACCTACGCTGCAGGCAAGATCCCCGGTAGCTTTTTCAAGCGCGAAGGCCGCCCCAGCGAGTTTGAAACCCTGACCAGCCGCTTGATCGACCGTCCGATCCGCCCGCTGTTCCCCGAAGGCTTTTTCAACGAAGTGCATGTGGTCATCCACACCCTGTCGCTGAACCCAGAAGTCGATGCCGACATCGCCGCCTTGATCGCCACCAGCGCCGCTTTGTCGGTCAGTGGCATTCCATTCAGCGGCCCCATCGGTGCGGCCCGCGTGGGTTACATCAATGGTGAATACGTACTGAACCCCGGCCAGACCGCCCGCAAGGGATCGATCATGGACTTGGTCGTTGCCGGCACCGAAACCGCTGTGCTGATGGTCGAGTCCGAAGCCCAGCAACTGTCCGAAGAAATCATGCTCGGCGGTGTCATGTTTGGCCACGAGCAAGGCGTAATCGCCATCAACGCCATCCACGAACTGGTGCGTGACGCAGGCAAGCCTGTCTGGGATTGGACCGCCCCCGCCAAGGACGAACCACTGATCGCCAAGGTCGGTGAATTGGCCCAGGAAAAACTGGTTGCCGCTTACCAAATCCGTAACAAGCAAGCCCGTACCCAGGCGTGTCGTGCCGCGTACGCCGAAGTCATGGTCGCTTTGAAGGCCGATGGCGCAGCGTTTGATAGCGTGACCGTCGAAGGCATGCTGTTCGACATCGAAGCCAAGATCGTGCGCAGCCAGATTCTGGCCGGCGAGCCCCGTATCGACGGCCGCGACACCCGTACTGTGCGCGCCATCGAAATCCGCAACAGCGTACTGCCCCGTACCCACGGTTCTGCCTTGTTTACCCGTGGCGAAACCCAGGCTTTGGTGGTCACCACGCTGGGCACCGAGCGCGATGCCCAGCGTATTGACGCACTGGCTGGCGAGTACGAAGACCGCTTCATGCTGCACTACAACATGCCTCCGTTCGCCACCGGCGAAACCGGTCGCGTGGGTACACCCAAGCGCCGTGAAATCGGCCACGGCCGTCTGGCCAAGCGCGCTTTGGTGGCTGTTTTGCCTAGCAAGGAAGACTTCCCCTACACCATGCGTGTGGTGTCGGAAATCACCGAATCGAATGGCTCCTCGTCGATGGCTTCGGTCTGCGGCGGCTGCCTGTCGCTGATGGACGCTGGCGTGCCGATGAAAGCCCACGTGGCCGGTATCGCCATGGGCCTGATCAAGGACGGCAACCGTTTTGCCGTTTTGACCGACATTTTGGGTGACGAAGACCACCTGGGTGACATGGACTTCAAGGTTGCCGGTACCACCAACGGTATTACCGCGCTGCAAATGGACATCAAAATCCAGGGCATCACCAAAGAGATCATGCAGGTTGCACTGGCCCAGGCCAAGGAAGCCCGCTTGCACATCCTCGACAAGATGATGGAAGCCATGTCTGAAGCCAAGACCGAAGTGTCTACCTTCGCCCCCCGCCTGTTCACCATGAAGATCAATCCGGAAAAAATCCGTGACGTGATCGGCAAGGGCGGCGCAGTCATCCGTGCGTTGACCGAAGAAACCGGCACGCAGATCAACATCGAAGAAGACGGCACCATCACCATCGCTTCCAGCGATCCAGCCAAGGCCGAAGAAGCCAAGCGCCGCATCGAGCAGATTACCGCTGAAGTCGAAATCGGCAAGGTCTACGAAGGTGCCATTACCAAAATTCTGGACTTCGGTGCACTGGTCAATCTGCTGCCCGGCAAAGACGGTTTGCTGCACATCAGCCAGATCGCCCACGAGCGTGTGGAAAAGGTCACTGACTACCTGTCCGAAGGCCAGATCGTCAAGGTCAAGGTCATGGAGACGGATGAAAAAGGCCGTATCAAGCTGTCCATGAAGGCTTTGCTGGAGCGTCCTGCTTACAGTCCGGAAGCCCAGCGCTAAATCTAGCGTCTCGCAGCTGTGGCAACGCAGTTGCGAGCCTCGAAGAGATCCCCTCCAACCATGAAAGCCATTGAAATCACAGCCTACGGCGCGCCGGATGTCCTGCGTATAGCAGAGCGCCCTGTGCCTGTGGCCGGGGCCGGTGAGTTGCTGATTCGCGTATCTGCCAGCGGTGTGAACCGGCCTGATGTACTCCAGCGAATGGGCAACTACCCCGTGCCTGCGGGGGCTTCGGATATTCCTGGTCTGGAGGTGGCGGGTGTGGTGGTGTCCGGCGATGTGGAGGCCATGGCGCAGGTAGGCTTGCAGATCGGCGACCGCGTCTGTGCGCTGGTGGCGGGTGGCGGATATGCGCAGATGTGCGTCGCTCCGGTGGCGCAGTGTTTGCCTATTCCGCAAGGCTTGACCGATGTCGAGGCGGCATCCCTGCCTGAGACCTTCTTCACGGTGTGGAGCAATGTGTTTGACCGGGCTCGCTTGCAAAAAGGCGAAATCCTGTTGGTGCAAGGTGGTTCCAGCGGTATTGGCATCACGGCCATCCAGCTCGCCAAGGCAATGGGTGCTACGGTGTTGGTGACAGCGGGAAGCGATGCAAAATGCGCCGCCTGCCTAGCCTTGGGTGCGGACTATGCGATCAACTATAAGACCCATGATTTCGTGGAAGAAGTTCAGCGCATCACCCAAGGGTGTGGTGTGGACGTGGTCCTCGACATGGTGGCCGGCAGCTATGTGGCCCGCGAGATCCAGTGCTTGGCCGAAGACGGCCGTCTGGTCATTATTGCGGTGCAAGGCGGGCTCAAGAGTGAGATCCATGCGGGTTTGGTGCTGCGCAAGCGCCTGACTATCACTGGGTCTACCTTGCGTATCCGCTCTGTGGCTTTCAAGGCTGCCATTGCACAGGCTTTGCAGCAACAGGTCTGGCCCATGCTGGCCAGTGGCCGCATCAAGCCCGTGGTCTACCGGGTATTTCCCGCAGCGGATGGGGGTCCCCAAGCGCATGCGCTGATGGAGTCAGGTGCAAACATTGGAAAAATCGTTTTGACATGGTGATGCTATGAAGAAAAAACTGATTGTTGGTAATTGGAAGATGAACGGCAGCCTGGCTGCGAACCAGGCTTTGCTGCAAGCATTATTGGCGGGTGTGGGTCAGCCAACATGCGGCGTGGCGGTTTGTATTTCATCGCCTTATTTGGCTCAAGCGCAGGTAATACTTGCGTCTGGTGCTATTTATTTAGGAGCGCAAGACGTTTCGCAGCATGCGCTGGGGGCATTCACCGGTGAAATCTCGCCTGCCATGTTGAAAGAGTTTGGTGTGCGTTATGCCATCGTCGGTCATTCTGAACGTCGCCAGTACCACGGCGAAACCGATGCCGTAGTGGCATTGAAAACCCAAAGTGCTTTGGCTGCAGGTATAACGCCCATTGTCTGTGTGGGTGAAACCCTGGCCGAGCGGCAGGCGGGTAAAACCGAAGAAGTGGTGAAGCGCCAACTGGCGGCAGTAGTGCATACCAATGGCCATTGCATTAGTGAAATTGTGTTGGCATACGAGCCAGTGTGGGCCATTGGCACAGGCCTGACGGCTACGCCTGAGCAGGCGCAGCAAGTACATGCTTTGTTGCGCGCCCAGCTTCATGCGGCCACCAACCAGGCCGATCGTATTCAGATTTTGTACGGTGGCAGCATGAACGCGGCCAATGCTGCGCAATTGCTGGCCCAGGCAGATATAGATGGTGGTTTGGTGGGCGGTGCATCGCTCAAGGCGGCAGACTTTTTAGCGATTGTGTCGGCGGCCCAGTAGGCTGTGCGATACGGTGTATTCATATTTACGAGTTTGATTTAGGAGTATTGAGATGAATTTTTTGTTGACCCTTTTGCTGGCGGTCCAGATGTTGGCTGCGATCGGCATGATCGGCTTGATTTTGGTCCAGCATGGCAAGGGAGCAGACATGGGGGCAGCATTTGGCAGTGGTAGTTCTGGAAGCTTGTTCGGTGCTAGCGGCAGCGCTAATTTTTTATCGCGTACGACGGGAATTTTGGCTGCAGTATTTTTTGCCTGCACTTTGGCTTTGGCATATTTCAACAGTGCGCGTACCGTCAGTTCCGGCAGTGTGCTGGAGCGCGCGGTGGTCATTACCCCTGAGTCGGCTGCCTCGGGTGTCGCAGGAGCGATACCGGGCTCTACCCCCGGTGCAATGCCAGTCGCACCCGCTGTTGCCGCCTCTGGTGCTGGGCAAATTCCGACTAAATAATATGGGTTGAATTTCTCAGTCACCCTAAGAACGTCAGGGTAATCGAGTAAAATTCATAGCTGTGCAGAAAGCCACAAACCGCAAGGTTCCTCATGCCATCTGTACAGAAAAACCGCCGTCGTGGTGAAATTGGTAGACACGCTATCTTGAGGGGGTAGTGGCGAAAGCTGTGCGAGTTCGAGTCTCGCCGACGGCACCAACAAAAAGACCTGCCGAGCCTGTGCTCGGCAGGTCATAGCGGTGATCAGAACCTCAAGATGAACTTAGATCAGTACCTCCCAGTCCTTTTGTTCATCTTAGTCGGCATAGGTGTCGGCGTAGTACCCCAAGTGCTCGGCCATATTTTTGGCCCCAACAGGCCCGATGCGGCCAAAAACTCCCCTTACGAATGTGGCTTTGAAGCATTTGAAGATGCACGCATGAAATTTGACGTGCGTTACTACCTTGTGGCCATTCTTTTTATCTTGTTCGACCTGGAAATAGCATTCCTTTTCCCTTGGGCGGTAGCGCTCAAAGAGGTAGGCATCGTTGGCTTCTGGGCAGTCATTATTTTTCTGGGTATTCTTGTTGTGGGCTTTGTCTACGAGTGGAAAAAAGGGGCCCTTGATTGGGAGTAGCACGATGATTGAAGGTGTCATGAAAGAAGGGTTTGTCACCACGTCTTACGACTCGGTGGTGAATTGGGCGAAGACCGGTTCGCTGTGGCCAATGACGTTTGGCTTGGCCTGTTGCGCAGTCGAGATGATGCATGCTGGTGCTGCACGTTACGACATGGACCGTTTTGGTATGTTGTTTCGCCCTAGCCCGCGCCAAAGCGATTTGATGATCGTTGCTGGTACGCTGTGCAACAAAATGGCCCCGGCTTTGCGCAAGGTATATGACCAAATGCCCGAGCCGCGTTGGGTTTTGTCCATGGGTTCGTGTGCTAACGGTGGCGGCTACTATCACTACAGTTACTCCGTGGTGCGCGGCTGTGACCGTATCGTACCGGTCGATGTGTATGTGCCAGGTTGCCCACCTACGGCAGAAGCGTTGCTGTATGGCGTAATTCAGTTGCAGCAAAAAATCCGTCGCACCAACACGATTGCGAGGGCTTGAGATGACTGTATTTGCTGTCCACCCCGAGGCTTTAAAAGATACTTTGGTTCAGATTCTGGCTGCTCAGGCGAGCCGTGTTAGTGTCTCGCTGGGTGAAGTCGAAGTGCTAGTGCGGGCGCCTGATTACATGGCAGTTGCAACGCTTTTACGCGATGCACCAGGATGCAAGTTTGAGCAGCTGATTGACCTGTGCGGTATGGATTATTCGTCATTCCAAGATGGTGCTTATGAGGGCCCTCGTTATGGTGTTGTACTGCAGTTGCTGTCGGTTAGCTTAAATCAGCGCGTACGGCTTAAAGTGCTTTGCCCCGATGACGATTTCCCAGTGGTCGATTCCATTAATGGTGTCTGGAATTCCGCCAACTGGTTTGAACGTGAAGCTTTTGACCTTTTCGGGATCATCTTTGAAGGCCATAACGATCTGCGCCGCATCCTGACAGATTACGGCTTTATTGGCCATCCGTTTCGCAAAGATTTCCCGACTTCGGGCCATGTCGAAATGCGTTATGACCCAGAGCAAAAACGTGTCATTTACCAGCCTGTATCGATTGAACCGCGCGAAATTACACCCCGCATCATCCGGGAAGACAATTACGGGGGCTTGCATTAAGCACAAGATGTCTCATGGCTGAAATTAAAAACTACACGCTCAATTTTGGGCCGCAGCATCCTGCTGCACACGGTGTTTTGCGTCTGGTGCTTGAGCTCGATGGCGAAGTCATCCAACGGGCCGATCCGCATATCGGTTTGCTGCACCGTGCTACGGAGAAATTGGCAGAAACCAAGACTTTCATCCAGTCATTGCCTTATATGGATCGTTTGGACTACGTGTCCATGATGGCAAATGAGCAGGCTTATTGCCTCGCCATTGAAAAAATGATGGGTATTGAGGTGCCGATACGTGCCCAGTACATCCGCGTGATGTTTGCGGAAATTACCCGTTTACTAAACCATTTGCTGTGGTTGGGCGCGCACGGGCTTGATTGCGGTGCGATGAATGTCTTGATTTATTGCTTCCGTGAGCGGGAAGATCTGTTTGACATGTATGAAGCGGTGAGTGGCGCGCGCATGCATGCTGCTTATTTCCGTCCTGGTGGCGTATACCGTGACCTGCCTGATGCGATGCCGCAGTACAAAGTCAGCCGCATCAAGAATGCAAAAGCTATGGCGCAGTTGAATGAAAACCGCCAAGGCAGCTTGTTGGATTTCATTGATGATTTTTCTACCCGCTTTCCTAAATGCGTAGATGAATATGAAACTCTTCTTACGGAAAACCGTATTTGGAAGCAGCGCACTGTAGGGATTGCAGTGGTTACGCCCGAGCGGGCTTTGAATCTGGGTTTCACGGGGCCGATGCTGAGGGGCTCCGGCATTGCTTGGGACTTGCGCAAGAAGCAGCCCTACGATGCTTACGACAAGATGGATTTTGATATCCCGGTGGGTAAAACCGGTGATTGCTACGACCGATATTTGGTCCGTGTGCAAGAAATGCGTGAATCCAATCGCATCATCAAGCAGTGCGTCGATTGGCTGCGCGTGAACCCAGGTCCTGTCATTACCGATAACCACAAAGTGGCTGCACCGGCACGTGAGTCGATGAAGGCGAATATGGAGGAGTTGATCCACCATTTCAAGCTCTTCACGGAAGGCTTCCATGTGCCGCTTGGGGAGGCTTATGCAGCGGTCGAGCACCCTAAAGGTGAGTTCGGTATTTATTTGGTCAGTGATGGGGCCAACAAGCCTTACCGTTTAAAGATTCGGGCTCCAGGGTTTGCACATTTGGCTGCAATGGACGAGTTGTCTCGCGGCCACATGATTGCGGATGCCGTAGCCGTCATCGGCACGATGGATATCGTGTTTGGCGAAATTGACAGGTAATGCACGCATGATTTCTGAATCCACCAAAATTCGTTTCGCCCGCGAAGTGGCCAAGTTTCCAGCCGACCAGAAGCAATCTGCCGTTATGGCATGCCTCTCTATCGTGCAGCAAGAACTGGGATACGTGAGTGCAGAGAGTGAAAATGTCGTTGCGGAGTACTTGGGCATGCCCCCGATTGCGGTGCATGAAGTCACGACCTTCTACAACATGTACAACCAGGCTCCGGTAGGGCGTTTTAAATTGAACGTGTGCACCAATTTGCCATGCCAACTGCGCGACGGTGCCAAGGCTTTGAAACATCTTGAGGATAAGCTGGGCATTTCAATGAATGAAACCACGATAGATGGCCTGTTCACCTTGCAGCAGAGCGAATGCTTGGGAGCCTGCGCGGATTCCCCCGTGATGCTGGTGAATGACCGCACCATGTGCAGTTTTATGAGCAACGAAAAATTGGACCAGTTGGTGGATGGACTGCGTGCATCTGCCACCACTTCTGCGGAGGTTAAATAATGTCGGCAGAACAAATACTCTCCCAATTCAAGGCGACTGGGGTTCAAACCAGTTTTCATGGCCGCCATATTAATCCGCAAATCATGGCGGATCTAGATGGTACGAACTGGCAGATCAAGGCTTACGAAGCCCGCGGTGGCTACCAAGCGTTACGCAAAATTTTGGGTAAAGACGGCGGCGAAGGCCTCACCCAAGACCAAGTTATTGCTACGGTCAAAGAATCTGCGTTGCGTGGCCGAGGTGGTGCAGGCTTTCCAACGGGTTTGAAGTGGAGCTTCATGCCTCGGCAGTTTCCTGGACAAAAGTACTTAGTCTGCAATTCGGACGAAGGCGAGCCGGGCACTTGCAAAGACCGCGACATCATGCAGTACAACCCGCATATCGTGATTGAAGGTATGGCGATTGCAGCGTATGCCATGGGTATTTCGGTGGGTTACAACTACATTCATGGCGAGATTTTCGGAACCTACGAGCGTTTTGAAGAGGCGCTGGAAGAGGCCCGCGCAGCAGGTTTGTTGGGTAACAACATTCTGGGCAGCAACTATTCGTTCCAACTGCATGCGTCCCATGGGTTTGGGGCCTATATCTGCGGTGAAGAAACTGCCTTACTGGAATCGCTGGAAGGCAAAAAAGGCCAGCCGCGTTTCAAGCCGCCATTTCCGGCTAGCTTCGGTTTGTATGGCAAACCAACCACCATCAACAATACGGAAACCTTTGCGGCTGTACCGTGGATCATCCGCAATGGTGGATTGGCGTATCTGGAATGCGGTAAGCCCAATAACGGTGGCACCAAGATCTACTCAGTCAGCGGTGATGTAGAGCGACCTGGTAATTACGAGATACCCATGGGTACGCCGTTCTCCAAGTTGCTTGAATTGGCTGGTGGCGTACGCACCGGGCGCACCCTCAAGGCGGTGATTCCTGGTGGCTCCTCTGCCCCAGTGCTACCCGCAGATACCATGATGCAATGCACTATGGACTATGACTCGATTGCCAAGGCTGGTTCCATGCTGGGCTCCGGGGCAGTGATCGTCATGGACGATTCGCGCAATATGGTCGAGAGTCTGTTGCGTTTGTCCTATTTTTATTCGCATGAGTCTTGCGGGCAATGCACGCCTTGCCGCGAAGGCACGGGCTGGATGTGGCGGGTGATTGACCGCATTTGGCGTGGTGATGGCCGAGCAACAGATTTAGACTTGCTGAACTCGGTTGCAGACAATATACAGGGTCGCACCATTTGTGCCCTCGGTGACGCAGCGGCCATGCCCGTGCGCGCCATGATCAAGCATTTCCGCCCTGAATTCGAGGCGTTGATCCAGAACAAAAAACCCCAGGCTGCGGCGCACGCCTGATTGAGGTAAGAGCACATGGTAGAAATCGAACTCGACGGTAAGAAGGTTGACATTCTTGAAGGCAGCATGATCATGCATGCGGCTGAAAAGGCGGGAACCTATATTCCCCATTTTTGTTACCACAAGAAGCTCAGCATCGCGGCCAACTGCCGTATGTGCTTGGTGGATGTGGAAAAGGCGCCCAAGCCCATGCCCGCATGTGCTACGCCAGTCACGCAAGGCATGATTGTTCGCACCAAGAGCGAAAAAGCCATCAAGGCCCAGCAGTCGGTGATGGAGTTTCTGCTCATCAACCACCCGCTGGACTGCCCGATTTGCGACCAGGGCGGTGAATGCCAGTTGCAGGATTTGGCTGTGGGTTACGGTGGTGGTTCTTCACGCTACGAGGAAGAAAAGCGGGTTGTTTTCCACAAGGACGTGGGTCCTCTGGTGTCCATGGAAGAAATGAGCCGTTGCATACACTGCACGCGCTGCGTCCGTTTTGGCCAAGAGGTGGCCGGCGTGATGGAACTCGGCATGATCCACCGCGGTGAGCATTCCGAGATCACTACGGTGTTGGGCGAAACGATTGATTCCGAGCTCTCGGGTAACATGATCGACATTTGCCCCGTGGGCGCGTTGACCAGCAAGCCTTTCCGATATAGCGCCCGCACCTGGGAGCTGTCGCGCCGTAAATCCGTCAGCCCGCACGACTCGACCGGTGCGAATCTGGTGGTGCAGGTCAAGAACAATAAAGTCATGCGCGTGGTACCGCTCGAAAACGAAGCGGTCAATGAGTGCTGGATTGCCGACCGCGATCGTTTTTCCTACGAAGCACTGAACAGCCCTGAGCGTTTGACCAGTCCTATGCTCAAGCAGGGTGGAGAGTGGAAAGCCGTTGATTGGCAGGTTGCGCTTGAATACATTGCCAATGGACTGAAGCAGATCAAGACCCAGCATGGCGCTGCCAGTATTGGCGCTTTGGTCAGCCCGCACAGCACGCTCGAAGAGCTGGTTTTGGTGGGAGCACTGGTGCGCGGCCTGGGCAGTGAAAACATTGACTACCGGTTGCGCAATGCGGAGTTCCCGCAAGCTGAAGGCATCCGTTACTTGGGTTCGTCTATTGCTGCTTTGAGCCAACTGCAGCGTGTGCTGGTGGTCGGCTCGAATTTGCGAAAAGACCATCCCTTGTTTGCACAACGTATTCGGCAGGCTGCGCGCAAGGGTTGTGCGGTGAGTGCTATTAATTCTGTGGTGGAATTGGCAAAGGCCGATGCCTGGGCCATTCCTGTTGCAAACTTTGTACAAAGCCCGGCAGACCAATGGTTGCAGACCTTGGCAGATGTGGCTGCTGCAGTGGCGGAAGCTACGTTGGCTGCTGCTCCGGTCGCAGGTTCTGCCACGGATGCGGCAAAGGCGATTGCCAAGTCGTTGCTGGGCGGTGAACGCAAAGCGATTTTGTTGGGGAATGCGGCTGCGCACCACGCCCAGGCCTCCAGTCTGCTGGCATTGGTGAACTGGATTGGCGAGCAAACGGGTGCTACGGTCGGTTACCTGAGCGAAGCTGCCAATACGGTAGGCGCGCAACTTGCGCATGCCCAGCCAGCCCAAGGCGGCTTGAATGCCGGGCAGATGCTGGCCGGTGGACTCAAGGCCGTTTTGCTGCTGAACAACGAGCCGGAGTTTGATTCTGTGGCGGGTGCTGCACACAGCGTGGGACGCGCTGAAATGGTGGTGACCATGAGCCCATTCAAGTCCAACATGGCGTTCAGCGATGTACTGCTGCCGATTGCACCGTTCTCGGAAACTTCCGGTAGCTTTGTCAATGCCGAAGGCCGTGTGCAAGGCTTCCATGCGGTCGTAAAGCCCTTGGGCGATACGCGTCCCGCGTGGAAGGTGTTGCGCGTGCTGGCCAATGTGCTGGGTCTGCCTGGTTTCGACTTTGAGTCTTCGCAAGACGTACTGGCAACTTTGCACGCGGATTTGTCTGAAGGGGCGACACACGTGCTGGCTGAGAAGTTGGGCAACAAGACCCAAGCAGGCATCGATACGGGAGCACATGCTTCGGCGGCGCCTGTAGTGGCAAGCCTGTACCAGTTGGATGGCATAGTGCGCCGTGCCAGCGCTTTGCAGATGACGGCAGATGCGCGCCAAGCGAATGCAGTGCAAGAGGTGGCCGCATGATCGATGCAATTTTCGCCTTCGGACAAGGTCTTGTGGGTGCTAGCTGGTGGTCCGGCGGTGCTTGGCCAGTGATCTGGAATTTAATCAAGATTGTGCTGGTGCTTTTACCCTTGATGGGCTGTGTCGCCTATCTAACTTTGTGGGAGCGAAAAGCTATTGGTTGGACCCAAATCCGTATTGGTCCTAACCGGGTAGGGCCAATGGGTTTACTGCAACCTATTGCTGACGCATTGAAGTTACTGACCAAGGAAATCATTCTTCCCACGGTAGCTAATAAAGGGTTGTTCTTTCTAGGTCCGATCATGACCATCATGCCCGCCTTGGCGGCATGGGCTGTTATTCCTTTTGGCCCCGAGATTGCGCTCTCCAACATCAACGCAGGCCTGCTGTTCTTGATGGCGATCACGTCGATGGAAGTCTACGGGGTCATCATCGCGGGTTGGGCATCGAACTCCAAATACGCTTTCTTGGGTGCTCTGCGGGCCTCTGCGCAAATGGTTAGCTATGAAATTGCAATGGGCTTTTGCCTTGTGATTGTGCTGATGGTGTCCGCCAGTTTGAACCTGACGGATATCGTTATGGGCCAGGCCAAGGGTATGTTTGCTGAAAAGGGGTTGACCTTTTTGTCCTGGAACTGGCTGCCTTTGTTGCCCGTGTTCCTGGTCTATTTCATCTCGGGTCTTGCCGAGACCAACCGCCACCCGTTTGACGTGGTGGAAGGTGAGTCGGAAATTGTGGCCGGCCACATGGTGGAGTATTCCGGCATGAGCTTTGCGATGTTCTTCTTGGCCGAATACGCCAACATGTGGCTCGTATCGATAATGACGGTGCTGATGTTCCTTGGTGGCTGGTTGTCACCGATCGACAGTGTGCTGTTCAACTGGATTCCAGGTTGGATCTGGCTCGGCATCAAAACCTTCGCCGTCGTGACCATGTTCTTGTGGGTGCGTGCAAGCTTCCCACGCTTCCGTTATGACCAGATCATGCGTCTGGGTTGGAAGATTTTTATCCCCGTCACCCTGGTGTGGCTGGTGGTAGTGGGTGGCTGGATGCAGACCCCGTTTAATATCTGGAAGTAAAGAGAGTCACATATGTCCACATTGGCTACTCCTGCCTTTTCGCTCAAGGACTTTCTCTCCAGCTTTATGTTGGCAGAGTTGTTCAAGGGTTTGGCGCTGACTGGTAAGCACGCGTTCCGACGCAAGATTACAGTGCAGTTTCCTGAAGAAAAAACACCGTTGTCCCCCCGTTTTCGCGGCCTGCATGCCCTGCGTCGCTATGAGAATGGCGAAGAGCGTTGTATCGCCTGTAAATTGTGCGAGGCTGTATGTCCTGCCATGGCGATCACGATCGAGTCGGATGTGCGCGCTGATGGCTCACGCCGCACCAGTCGCTATGACATTGACCTGACAAAATGCATTTTTTGTGGATTTTGCGAAGAAAGCTGTCCAGTTGACTCCATTGTGGAAACCCATATTTTTGAGTACCACGGTGAAAAACGCGGTGATTTGTATTTCACAAAAGAGATGTTACTCGCAGTGGGTGACCGGTACGAAACAGAAATTGCGGCAGCCCGTGCAGCCGATGCCAAGTACCGCTAAATCTACTTCCCAATTATTGGCTCTTGCCTCCGAACTTACAAAACAAGAACTGCTCCATGGACGTTAAGACAGGCCTCTTTTATCTCTTCGCGACAGTCTTGCTGTTTGCGGGCTTTCGGGTGATAACTTCACGCAATCCTGTGTACGCTGCGCTGTATCTGGTACTCGCATTTTTTCAAGCTGCCGCTATTTGGATTTTGCTCAAAGCAGAGTTTTTGGCGATCACGCTCGTACTGGTTTATGTTGGCGCTGTGATGGTGCTTTTCTTGTTCGTGGTGATGATGTTGGACATTAATGTCGATGCCATGCGCAAGGGCTTCTGGAAACATTTTCCGATGGCCGCTGGTGGTGGAGTCTTACTCGCCCTTGAAATGGCTATGGTGCTTATGGGCGGGTTTCGTACCAATGAAGAAACACGTAATTTGACAGGAGGCGCAGATATTGGTGCCCAGGTATCGAACACCAAAGAGTTGGGCAAGCTGCTTTATACCGAGTATCTATATCCGCTCGAAATTGCTGCCGTGATTTTGCTAGTGGCGATCATTGCGGCAATCGCGCTAACACTTCGCCAGCGCAAAGATAGCAAGCATACCAATCCATCTGATCAGGTTCGCATCAAAGCACGCGATCGCGTAGAGATCATCAAAATGAAAGTAACCCAGCCGGCGGTGGAAAATTCTGTTGTTGTGACGGCCACGACAAGTCCGGAGAAAAAGGTATGACGCTAACGCTTGGACACTTTCTTTCACTCGGGGCTATTTTGTTTGCCCTTTCGGTGATTGGTATTTTTCTCAACCGTAAAAACTTGATTGTCTTGTTAATGGCAATTGAGCTGATGCTGTTGGCGGTGAATATGAACTTTGTCGCCTTTTCGTACTACTTGAACGATATGCGTGGTCAGATTTTCGTCTTCTTTATCCTTACCGTGGCTGCGGCTGAATCTGCCATTGGTCTGGCTATCTTGGTGTTGCTATTTCGTAATAAATCCAGCATCAATGTGGATGAACTTAATACGCTTAAGGGTTAATAAAAATGAGTCAAACCCTCGTAGCTTCTACTTTGTTAGCCGTCCCGTTGGCACCTTTGGCGGGCGCTTTGTTGGCCGGTGTATTAGGCACCGCCTTTGGCGGGAATGTGATTGGCCGTCGGGCTAGCCATACGCTCACTATTTTGGGTGTATTCATTGCCTTTGTTTTGTCGGCCATGACGCTCAATAGCGTGGTGAATGACGGTGCTCGCTTCAATGAAACGCTTTACACCTGGATGGATGTAGGCGGCTTGCGCATGGAGATCGGTTTCATGGTGGACGGCTTGACCGCCATGATGATGTGCGTGGTGACTTTTGTGTCGTTGATGGTTCACATTTACACCATTGGCTACATGGAAGAAGACGCGGGCTACAACCGCTTCTTCGCGTACATCTCGTTGTTTACATTCTCGATGCTGATGTTGGTAATGAGCAACAACATGCTCCAGTTGTTTTTCGGCTGGGAGGCCGTTGGTTTGGTTTCTTATTTGCTGATCGGTTTTTGGTTTAACCGTCCGACTGCCATTTTCGCCAATATGAAGGCTTTTTTGGTCAATCGTGTGGGCGACTTCGGCTTCATTCTGGGTATTGGCTTGATTGCAGCGTATGCCGGTACTTTGAACTACACCGAAGCGTTTGCAAAGAAAGAAGAGCTGGCGCAACTGGTGCTTCCAGGTACTAACTGGATGTTGGTTACCGTGATTTGCATCTGTCTGTTCATCGGTGCTATGGGTAAGTCGGC
Organism: Rhodoferax sp. LB1P47; assembly: GCF_056521445.1. NCBI lineage: Bacteria > Pseudomonadati > Pseudomonadota > Betaproteobacteria > Burkholderiales > Comamonadaceae > Rhodoferax > Rhodoferax sp. LB1P47. Next base: position 17,681 of record NZ_JBWMAU010000023.1, read on the forward strand.
CCAGTTTCCGTTGCATGTGTGGCTGCCTGACTCCATGGAAGGCCCGACACCCATCTCGGCTTTGATCCATGCGGCCACCATGGTAACTGCCGGTATCTTTATGGTGGCACGTATGTCGCCCTTGTTTGAATTGAGCGAAGTTGCCTTGAATTTCATTATGGTCATTGGTGCCATCACTGCATTGTTCATGGGTTTCTTGGGCATCATTCAAAACGATATCAAACGTGTGGTTGCTTATTCAACGCTGTCGCAATTGGGTTACATGACGGTGGCCTTGGGTGCCTCTGCCTACTCAGTCGCGGTATTCCACCTGATGACCCACGCATTCTTCAAAGCCTTGCTGTTTCTTGCTGCGGGTTCGGTGATCATGGGCGTTCACCACAATCAAGACATTCGCTGGATGGGTGGCCTGCGAAAATACATGCCTATTACCTGGATTACTTCATTGCTAGGTTCGCTGGCCTTGATTGGGACACCTTTGTTTTCAGGTTTTTACTCCAAAGACAGCATTATCGAAGCAGTGCATTTGAGCAACTTGCCAGCAGCAGGTTTTGCAAACTTTGCAGTGTTGGCTGGTGTGTTTGTCACCGCGTTCTACTCGTTCCGCATGTACTTTCTGGTGTTTCATGGGAAAGAGCGATTTGACCAAAATCCCGATGCGCACCACGGCCATGATGACCACCACGGTGACCACGGTCATAGCGATAGCAAGCCCCATGAATCGCCTTGGGTGGTGACGTTGCCATTGGTTTTGTTGGCAATTCCATCGGTCGTATTGGGCTACTTCACGATCCAACCGATGCTTTACGGCGATTTTTTCAAGGATGCGATTTTCATTAACCTGGAAAAACATGCTGCGATGGAAGAGCTGGCGCATGAGTTTCACGGAGCCTGGGCGATGGCTGTCCATGCCCTGACAACCATGCCGTTCATTTTGGCGGCTGCCGGTGTGGCTACGTCCTACTACATGTACATGGTTAATCCGGCTTTGCCAGCGGCCATCAAGCGCACATGCCAGCCGATTTACACCTTGTTAGAAAACAAGTATTACCTCGACTGGTTCAATGAAAAGATATTGGCACGGGGTGCCCGTGGTTTGGGCACCGGCCTGTGGCAGGTTGGAGACCGCACCATCATTGACGGTGGTGTCGTGAATGGATCTTGGAAAATAGTTGCTTGGATTTCCGGCTTGGTCCGCTGGGTACAAACCGGATTCATCTATGACTATGCGTTTGCCATGATCTTGGGTGTTTTTGCACTAATGACGTATTTCGTTTGGCTCAGCTAGAAGAGGAATAAGAAAAATGGGATTGTTGAGCCTTGCCATCTGGATACCTATCTTTTTTGGCGTTGTACTTTTGGCCTTGGGCCGTGATGAACAGGCTGGGGTTGTCCGCTGGGTCGCCTTGGTTGGTTCTGTGGTAAGTCTTCTTGTGACACTGCCGCTTTACAGTGGTTTCAAGCTTGGTACTTCTGCGATGCAGTTTGTGGAGAACACCAGCTGGATTGAGCGCTTCAATGTGAACTACCACCTGGGCGTGGATGGCATATCTGTGTGGTTTGTGATCCTGACGGCGTTTATCAACGTCATCGTTGTAATCGCAGGTTGGGAGGCCATTACCAAGAAGGTCAACCAGTACATGGGGGCCTTTTTGATCCTTAGCGGGTTGATGATTGGTGTGTTTTGTGCGTTGGACGGCATCTTGTTCTACGTGTTCTTTGAAGCGACGCTGATTCCGATGTATCTGATCATCGGTATCTGGGGCGGCCCCAACAAGATCTATGCGGCCTTCAAGTTTTTCTTGTACACGCTGCTGGGTTCCTTGTTGATGCTGGTTGCGCTGATTTTTCTGTACGTCAAGTCGGGCGGTAGTTTTGATATTGCCACTTGGCACCAGCTGCCGTTGGATGGCCGTACCCAGACCTTGCTGTTCTTTGGTTTCTTGTCTGCGTTTGCTGTCAAGGTTCCCATGTGGCCTGTGCATACCTGGCTGCCCGATGTACACGTGGAAGCGCCTACCGGTGGTTCGGCCGTGCTGGCAGCCATCATGCTGAAGTTGGGCGCGTATGGTTTCTTGCGCTTTTCTTTGCCGATTGCACCTGATGCAGCCCACGAGTGGTCTGGCTTGATGATTGGCCTGTCGCTCACCGCCGTCGTGTATGTCGGCTTGGTGGCCATGGTGCAGGAGGACATGAAGAAACTGGTGGCCTATTCTTCTGTTGCGCACATGGGTTTTGTGACTCTGGGCTTCTTCATTTTTAACCCGCTGGGTATAGCGGGCGGCATTGTGCAGATGATTGCCCACGGCTTTGTGTCCGCCGCCATGTTCTTGTCGATTGGTGTGCTGTACGACCGGATGCATTCGCGTGAAATTGCCAGCTACGGCGGAGTGGTCAACACCATGCCCAAGTTTTCCGCCTTTGCCTTGCTGTTTGCTATGGCCAATTGCGGTCTACCCGCCACCGCAGGCTTTGTGGGCGAGTGGATGGTCATTTTGGGCGCAGTGCAGTTCAACTTCTGGGTGGGTTTCGCTGCGGCAACCGCGCTGATCTTTGGTGCCGCCTACACCTTGTGGATGTTCAAGCGTGTCTACCTGGGCCCCATCGCCAACGACCATGTGAAGGAACTGAAGGACATCAACGCCCGCGAATTCTTCATGCTGCTGCTGCTGGCCATCGCGATACTGGGCATGGGCCTATACCCCAAGCCTTTCACCGATGTAATGGATGCCTCGGTGACCGATTTGATCAAACACGTTGCAGCATCCAAGCTCAACTGACCCCACTGGATTGAGAACGAAAAGATGATTGACACAATCAGTTGGATCACGGTTTACCCTGAAATCGTGCTGTTGGCGATGGCCTGCACCATTGCGCTGGTAGACCTGGGTGTAAAAAGCCCACGCCGCACCGGCACCTATGTATTGACCTTGTTGTCGCTTGCCGTTGTGGCGGTTCTGCAAGGCTTGTACGCCAGCGGCAACACCACCTTGTACGGTTTTGGCAATATGGTGGTCAGCGACCCCATGGGCAATTGGCTGAAGTGCTTCGCCACCATCGCCGTGATGGTTACCTTGGTGTATGCCCGCCCGTATGCGGGCGACCGTGGCATGTTGCATGGCGGCGAAATGTTCACCCTGAGCATGTTTGCACTGCTGGGCATGTCGGTGATGATTTCGGGCAATAACTTCTTGGTCATCTACATGGGCCTGGAGCTGTTGACGCTATCTAGCTACGCCCTGGTGGCGCTGCGCCGCGACAACGCCACCGCCAGCGAAGCCGCCATGAAGTACTTTGTGCTGGGTGCCTTGGCCTCGGGCTTCTTGTTGTACGGCTTGTCCATGATGTATGGCGCGACCGGCACGCTGGAAGTGGGCCAGGTCTTCAAGGTCATCGCTTCTGGCCAGGTCAAGCACCAGGTGTTGGTGTTTGGTTTGGTATTTGTGGTGGCTGGCTTGGCCTTCAAGCTGGGTGTTGTGCCCTTCCACATGTGGATTCCTGACGTATACCAAGGTGCTCCTACCGCAGTGACTCTGATGATTGGTGGAGCGCCCAAGTTGGCCGCATTCGCTATTTGCATCCGCTTGCTGGTAGAGGGCATGCTTCCACTGGCGTTCGACTGGCAGCAAATGCTGGTGGTCTTGTCGGTGGGCTCGCTGGCGCTGGGTAATTTGGCGGCTATTGCCCAAACCAATCTCAAGCGCATGCTGGCGTATTCCACCATTTCGCAGATGGGCTTTGTGCTGCTGGGTTTGTTGTCCGGCGTCGTCAACGGCAACACCTTGCTGGCTGCCAATGCCTACAGTTCGTCCATGTTCTATGTCATCACCTACGTGCTGACCACCTTGGCCGGTTTTGGGGTGATTTTGCTGCTGGCCCGTGAAGGCTTTGAGAGCGAAGAAATCTCCGATCTGGCCGGTTTGAACGAACGCAGCCCCTTGTACGCAGCCGTGATGGCAATTTGCCTGTTTTCCATGGCCGGTATTCCACCGATGGTCGGCTTTTACGCCAAGCTGTCGGTACTGCAGGCATTGATCGCCTCGGGCTACGCTGGCTACATTGCGTTGGCCGTGTTTGCCGTCATGATGTCGCTGATTGGTGCTTTCTACTACCTGCGGGTGGTTAAGGTCATGTATTTCGATGCGCCTATCACCGCCACCACCGTATCGGCTCCGCTGGACGTACGGGCCGTGTTGTCGGTTAACGGCGCATTGGTGCTGATTTTGGGTATTGTGCCTGGCGGCCTGATGACTCTGTGCGCACAGGCGATCGTGCTGACGCTGGGCACCTGATGCGTACGCTCAGGACGATTTAGGTGGGCCAAACTGTTTCTGTTGGCTTGGTATTGTTGGCGGCCATCTGTGCCGCCAATTTGCCGTTTATGGGCCAGCGCTTGTTGTTGGTCTTTCCGTTGGCAAAGCCTAAGTCTTTGGCGATCCGTTTGGGTGAGTTGGTGGCGTACTACTTTGCGGTGGGTGGCCTGGGTTTACTGCTAGAGAACCATGCCGGGCAGATCGCCCCCCAAGGCTGGGAGTTCTATGCGATTACCGGCACCTTGTTCATCACCTTGGCTTTTCCGGGTTTTATTGCCCGTTACTTGCTCAAGCAACGTCCTTCAACCCTGTAGTCTTCGCTGAATTACCGCCAGACTTGCTGGTGGCTCTTACCTATGCCCACCACGCCATCCCCCGACCAGCACCTGATTGAGCACAAGACCGGCAGTGAAGAGTTGCTCAAAGGCCGCTTTCTGCATGCCTTTCGCGACACCGTACAACTGCCCGATGGCAGCACCTCCACCCGTGAATACATCGAGCACCCCGGTGCGGTGATGGTCGTCCCCCTGCTGGACGATGGCCGCTTGGTGCTGGAGCGCCAGTTCCGCTATCCGCTGCACCGGGTGATGGTCGAATTCCCAGCGGGCAAGTTGGATGCAGGTGAATCCACATTTGCCTGCGCCCAGCGCGAATTGTTGGAAGAAACCGGTTACTCCGCTACCGAATGGGCGCGGGCCGGCGTGTTGCACCCGGTGATTGCCTACTCCACCGAATTTATCGACATCTGGTTCGCCCGGGGTCTGAGCTTGGGTGCGCGCAAGCTGGATGCCGGTGAATTTCTGGACGTGTTCACCGCCACCCTGCCCGAGCTGCTGGAATGGTGCCGCGATGGCCAGGTGACCGACAGCAAAACCCTGGCGGCCGCCCTCTGGCTGCAAAACCTGGCCTCGGGTGCCTGGTCGCTGGATTGGCAACCAACCGCCTCCGTCACCGCGTAAGCCACTATGAAAGTTCTGGATCTCCAGTGCGCCCACCAGCACACCTTTGAAGGCTGGTTTGGGTCAGAGGATGATTTCCAGAGCCAATTGGCCCGTGGGCTGGTGGAGTGCCCGCTGTGCGGCAGCAGCGATATTCTCAAAAAACCCAGTGCCCCGCGCCTGAATTTTGGTGCGCTGCAAGTCCCCGTCAAGGCCGATGCGGCACCTATAGCCGAGACCAGTCCCGCGACCGTGGCACCACTTGCCTCAGAATTGCAAGCCGCCTGGCTGAAGATGGTCCGCCACGTGATCGCCAACACCGAAGATGTCGGCAGCCAGTTTGCCGAAGAGGCCCGCAAAATCCACTACGGCGAGCGCAAAGAACGCAATATCCGGGGCGAGGCGACAGCGGAAGAAACCGAAGCCTTGCTAGACGAAGGCATTGACGTGCTGCCGCTGCCGATACCTGCTGCGCTCAAACGGCCGTTGCAGTAGCCCATACCGCGTAAATTGCTATCTTCGTAGATTAAATAAAGATAGCACTTTGCGCTTATCAGTATTGGGCTGGCAGTCGATTGAATGCCTAAAACATCCCCCGCCCAGCGTAGCGCGGGGGCGAGCAACTTCAGGGGTACAAACCGCGCAGCTCGCGGGTATGCAGAATCCGTTTGCAGGCCACGATGAAGGTGGCCGTGCGCAGGGTCACCTTGTTGTCTTGCGCCACCTGCCAGACGGCATTGAAGGCCTCTTTCATGATGCGCACCAGGCGGGCGTTGATTTCGTCTTCGTCCCAGAAGAAGCTGGAAAAGTCCTGCACCCATTCAAAGTAGCTCACCGTCACGCCGCCTGCATTGGCGATCACGTCGGGCAGCACCAGGATGTTGCGCTCTTGCAGGATGTCGTCGGCCTCGGGGGTGGTGGGGCCGTTCGCGCCCTCGATCACCATGCGGGCGGTAATGCGCCCGGCATTTTCTTTGGTGATTTGCTGTTCCAGCGCGGCGGGAATCAGGATGTCGCAGGGCACGTCCCAGAACGCATCTTTGGCAATCACCTCAGCACCGGCAAAACCGCCTACGCCACCGGCGTTCTTTACGTGTTGTAGCAGGGCCGGCACGTTGAAACCGGCTTCACAGTAGATGGTGCCGCTGTGGTCTTGCACCGCCACCACGCGGGCACCGGCTTCGGCAAACAGCTTGCCCGCCACGCCACCCACATTGCCAAAACCCTGCACCGCGATACGGGCCGTGGACACGTCCAGACCGATATGCTGGGCCGCCTGCACGCCTACGGTGAACACGCCACGGCCCGTGGCTTCACGGCGGCCCAGCGAGCCGCCCAGATCGACCGGCTTGCCGGTGACCACGCCCGTAGCGGTGGAGCCCTGGTTCATGGAATAGGTGTCCATCATCCAGGCCATGATTTGCTCGTTGGTGTTCACGTCGGGGGCCGGAATGTCTTTGTTGGGGCCGATGATGATGCCGATCTCGCTGGTGTAACGGCGCGTCATGCGTTCCAGCTCGCCGCGCGACAGGGTTTTCGGATCGACGCGGATGCCGCCCTTGGCACCGCCGTAAGGCACGTTGACGGCGGCGTTCTTGATCGACATCCAGGCCGACAGCGCCATCACTTCTGACAGGGTTACGTCCTGGTGGAAGCGCACACCGCCCTTGCCCGGGCCACGCGAGGTGTTGTGCTGCACTCGGTAGCCTTCAAAGTGGGCAATGGAGCCGTCGTCCAGGTGGATCGGCACATCCACCACCAAAATGCGTTTCGGGCGCTTCAGGGTTTCCACCCAACGCGCCAGATCACCCAGGTAGGGCTCTACCCGGTCTACTTGCTGGAGAAAAATGCCCCACGGCCCCACATGGTCGGGGTTCAGGTACGAGGGCAGGGCGTGTACGGTTGGCGCTTGGTTGGACATGGAATCAATCCCTTGTTTAAACAGAGAAGCCAAGCTTAAAACCTGCGCCTGCATCTGTCCAAGGCCAGTCTTAATGCCATCTATGCACTAAACGCATAGATTGGAGGTGGCCCGTCAGGTGGCAGTTTCCTGCCCCAGCAGCCTGCCCGCCTGCACCCGCAGCAGCGGCAACAGTTGGCCGATCAGCACCAGCTGGCTCTGCACCACCCGGTGGGCGGTATCGGTGGCTGCGGCACTCAGGGCCTCCAGCACCGCCAGCTCGTCGGCACTGGCGGGCGGCACGGGCTGGCTGCTGGCCAGGCTGGTAGCCAGGCCGTCCAGCACCTGGTCCACCAGCTCGGCGGCCTGTTCGGTGGATGCATCGCTGGGCGCTTCAAACAATGTCTGGCGGTGCGCGCCCAGGCCCGACAAATAGTTCAGCAAAGTGTGCGAGAGCAGCAAAAACCGCAGCCCGCTGTCGCTGCGGCCCTGCAAAAAGCCGGGCTCCTGGAACAGGTTGGACAGCGCGGTAGACAGCGCTGCATCCGCGTTGTGCGCATTGCGACGGGCCGTGCGGTAGGCCAGATCGTCGCGCTGGCCGCCCTGCGCCCCCTTGTACTGCGCCATGATCTCGCGCAGGTACAGGCGGCAGGTGGCCAAAGTGCGCGCCGCCACTTCGTGCATGCGGCGGCCTTGCCAGTCGGGCAGGATGAAAAACACTGCCAGCCCGGCGATCAGGCTGCCCAGCACCGTGTCCACCAGGCGCGGCACGATGAGGCCGTAGCCGTCGCCAATCTGGTTGAAGCAGAGCAACACCACCAGCGTCATGGCACCCGTGGCCAGCGTGTAATGCCGGGTGCGGTTGCCAAAAAACACCACCCCCGCCGCCACCGCAAACATGGCCTGCAACAGCAGGCTGGGGAACAAGCGGAACAGCGCCCAGCCCAGCACCAGCCCGACCATCGTGCCCACCACCCGCTGCACCATGCGCCTGCGGGTGGCGCCAAAGCTCTGCTGGCACACAAACACCGTGGTCAGCAAAATCCAGTAGCCCTGGCGCGCATGCAGCCAGTGCAGCAGCCCGTAGCCCACGGCCAGCGCCAGCCCCAAGCGCACCGCGTGGCGAAACAGCGGCGTGGCCGGGGTCAGCTGCCGCCACACCCGGTCGAACGCGTCGCGCAGCGACTGGGGCGAGCGGTCCAGCAGGGCGTGGTCTTGCACCTCAGCTTCCGGTGCGGGCAGGCTGGCGCTGGTCAGGCGGGTTTGCAGCGTGCCCAGGTTTTTGGCCAGCGCCGTCAAGGTGGCCAGCAGCTTGTGTCGCTGGGGTGGCCACTGCGGTTGCTGCAAGCCCTCCAGGTGCGTCAGCGCGTCTTGCAAATCTTGCTGCGCCTGGGCGCTCACGGTGTCGGGAATCACCGCCACGCGCAGCAAAATCGCCCGCGCCAGCCGCTCGCAGGCATGGCCTTGCAGCTTGAGCAGCCGCTGGCAGCGAAACAGCACATCGCTGTGGAAGAACGTCTCGGTCAGCTCGCCGTAGGGCGAATGGGAGGAGCTGGCCCGCTCGTGCACCTCTTGGGCGATGAAATACAGCCGCAGGTAGTACTGCATGCGGTGGCTCGGCACGGCCTCCAGCCGGTTCAGGATGCTCTCTTTGGTGGTGTTCAGCGCCGTCACCACCGCGCCGTTGCGCTGCGCCAGGGCCAGCCGCTTGACCTCTTGGTCCACCCCGCGCACGGGTTCAAACAGCGAGGCTTTCAGGGTCAAGTAACCGCCCAGCACCCGGTACAAGGCCGCCAGATTTTGCTGCACCGGCTGGTGGGTAAACAGCGCGCTCCATAGCACCGACAGCAGCCCGTACCACGCCGCCCCGGCCAGCAGCAGCGCGGGCTCCAGCCATTCGGCGTGGCCCAAGCCGCTGCGCTGGTCCATGCCGATGGTGGTGTAGATAGACAAAATCAGCGTGCCATAGGCAATGGCCTGGTAGCGCGGGCTGATGGCGCCCAGCATCGTCAGGCAAAAGCTAGACAACACCATCGCCAGCACAAACCACCAGCGGTGCGCAAACAGCGCCTGCACCGCAAACGCCGCCAGCGCAAAGCACAGCAGCGTCACCAGCAGCGCCCGCAGCCGCCCGCGCCAGTTGTCGTCCGTCTCGGCCAGCGCGCTGGCGATGGTGCCCAAAAACACCGGCATCACCAGCGCCATCTGGTCGTTCACCCAGCCCAGCGCCATGGTGGTGCTCAGGGCGATGAAGATGCGCAGGCTGTACGGAAAGGTGTCCAGCGCCCACAGGCGGCGCAGAGACTGGGAGAGCGGAAAAAAGGGCATGCGGGTGATTTACTATTAAAAATATAGCTGCTAGCGCAGGTGGAATATGCGCTATAGCCCTATTCTATGTAAAAACTATGCCGTAAATTGCAGCGCTGCCAGCCGGGCGTACACCCCGTCCTGCGCCACCAGCTCGGCGTGCGTGCCTTGCTCGACGATGCGCCCATGCTCCAGCACCACGATGCGGTTGGCCTGCTGCACGGTGGCCAGGCGGTGGGCAATCACCAGCGTGGTGCGGCCCCGCATGGCCGATTCCAACGCCGCCTGCACCATGCGTTCGCTCTCCGCATCCAGCGCGCTGGTGGCTTCGTCCAGCAGCAGCAGCGGGGCGTTTTTCAGCATCGCGCGGGCGATGGCCACGCGCTGGCGCTGGCCGCCGCTGAGGCGCACACCGCGCTCGCCCAAAAAGGTGTTGTAGCCCTCGGGCAGGGCGGTGATGAAGGCGTGGGCAAAGGCCGATTCGGCGGCGGCCACCACCTCGGCATCGGTGGCATCGGGGCGGCCATAGCGGATGTTTTCCATCGCACTGGTCGAGAACATCACCGCATCCTGCGGCACGATGCCGATGTGCTGACGCAGGTCCTTCAGCGCCAGGTCGGGCGTGGCTACGCCGTCCAGCCGGATGCTGCCGCTCTGCGGGTCGTAAAAGCGCAGCAGCAGCTGGAAAACCGTGCTCTTGCCCGCGCCGCTGGCCCCCACCAGGGCCACGGTTTCGCCGGGGGCCACGCTCAGGCTGAAATCGGCCAACGCGGCTTGCAAGGGACGCGACGGGTAGTTGAAATGGATATTGTCAAAAACAATAGCACTCCCAGCAGATGTAATAAGCGCTGGAGTCGGATTGGATGCCGATTTAATCGGCGACTCGGTGGCCAGCAGCTCCATCAGCCGCTCGCTGGCACCGGCCGCCCGCAGCACGTCGCCATACACCTCGCCCAGCACGGCGGTGGCGCTGGCCAAAATAATCACGTAAACAACCGTCTGCCCCAAATGTCCGGCGCTGATGCTGCCCTGCAACACCGCCTGTGTGCCCTGGTACAGGCCCCACAGCAGGGCGGCGGATGTGGCGATGATGATGAACGCCACCAGCACCGAGCGCGCCTTGCTGCGCCCCACGGCAGTTTGGAAAGCGGCGGCGGTGGATGCGTTGAAGCGGGCCGCCTCGCGGCCCTCGGCGGTGTAGCTTTGCACCAGGGAAACAGCGTTCAGCACCTCGGCGGCGATGGCGCTGCTGTCGGCCACGCGGTCTTGGCTGGCCCTTGAGAGCTTGCGCACCCGGCGGCCAAACCAGGCGCTGGGCAGCACGATCAGCACCAAGATGCCAAACACCTGGGTCATTACCACCGGGTTGGTCCACACCAGCACGCCCAACGCGCCCAGGCCCATCACCGCATTGCGCAGGCCCATGCTCAGCGATGAACCCACCACAGTTTGCACCAGCGTGGTGTCCACCGTCAGGCGCGACAGCACCTCGCCGGTCTGGGTGGTTTCAAAAAACTCTGGGCTCTGGCGCAGCACGTGGGCGTACACCGCATTGCGGATGTCGGCGGTCACCCGTTCGCCCAACCAGCTCACGGTATAGAAGCGTGCCGCCGAGAACAGGCCCAGCGCGGCGGCCACCGCAAACAGCTCGAAGAAATGGTCGCGCAGCGCCAGCACCTGCGCGCCCCGGTCCACGCCGCCGTCGGCCCCGGTCTGCACCAGCCCCTGGTCGATCAGCGCCCGCAGCGCCAGCGGAAACGCCAGCGTGGCGGCGGCGGCCAGCACCAAAAACACAATGGCCAGCGCTATGCGCCCCCGGTACGGCCTTAAAAAAGGCAGCAAACCAGACAGCGAACGCGGCGAGCCCTTGGCGGCGGCAGCAGTAGAAGAAGTGGAGGAGGGTGTAGCCATGCCCGAGTGTAGCCAAAACAAATGCATAAACAAACAAAGACTTGACAGTAATTGTCTAGGCAATTAATAATCCAGCCCATGCAACAGCCTACCAGTCACCCCAACTTCTATGCCCCCGACAGCTACGTCGCCGAAAACGGCAGCGTCGGCTACCTGATGCACCGCGTCACCACCGCGATGGTGCAAGAGCTGGAACGCCAGTTCGAGCCCAGCGGCCTGACCAACGCGCAGTGGAAACCGCTGTTCAAGCTTTTTACCGGCGAGGTCTCCACCGTGGCCGAGCTGGCCCGCGCCTGCACGTTGGACGCAGGCGGCATGACCCGCCTGCTGGACCGGCTGGAGGCCAAAGGCCTGTGCCAGCGCGAGCGCTCCAGCGAAGACCGCCGCGTGGTCAACCTGGCCCTGACGGACGCTGGCCGCCAGTCCGCCGAATGCATTCCCGAAGTGCTGAGCCGCGTGCAAAACGCCTACCTCGCAGGCTTCTCGCATGAGGAGTGGCAGACCCTGAAAAGCTACCTGCGCCGCATGCTCGACAACGCCAATGACATCCAACAAGCCCAACAAGCCCAATCCACCACCGCCGCTGCTGCCGGAGAAAAAAATGCCTCTTAAAACCTTGCCCCGTCTGGCCTTGGCCGCCGTTGCCCTGGCCAGTCTGGCCGCCTGCGCCAACTTCTCGGGCATCGCCCCGCAATCCAACCTGCGCCCCGCCACCGTGGTGGGCGCGTCCGGTTCGTCCGACGCAGCCCCGGTCGATGCCGCCTGGTGGCAGGGCTTTGCCGACCCGCAGCTCAACCAGCTGGTGGCCCAGGCCCTGGCCGATAGCCCCAGCCTGCAACTCGCCCAGGCCCGCCTGCGCCGCGCCCAGGCCCTGGCCGATGGGGCCGATGCCGCCACCCGCCCCAGCCTGGCGGCCGACCTGAACGCCACCCACCAAAAGTACACCGCCAACGGGGCCGTGCCCGCGCCCCTGGCCGGGTCGATCCGCGACACCGGCACGCTCCAGCTGGCCGCCAGCTGGGAGCTGGACTTTTTCGGCAAAAACCGCGCCGCCCTGGATGCCGCGCTGGGCCAGACACAAGCCGCCCAGGCCGATGCCCAGGCCGCCCGCGTGCTGCTGGTCAGCCAGGTGGCGCGCAGCTACTTCCAGCTGCTGCGCCTGAACGGCCAGTTGGAATTGGCCAACCGCACCCTGGCCCAGCGCAGCGAGCTGCTGCAACTGGTGCGCGACCGGGTGGAAGCCGGGCTGGACACCCGCCTGGAGCTTAAGCAAAGCGAAGGCAGCCTGCCCGAAGCCCGCCAGCAGATCGAAGCCCTGCACGAGCAAATGGCCCTGGCCCGCAATGCCTTGTCGGCCCTGGTTGGGCAGTCCAATGCGGCGGATGCGCTTGTATTACCTGCGCTGGCAGCTATCAAAACCGCAGCACCCGCCCAGGCCATCCCGGCCGACCTGTTGGGCCGCCGCGCCGACATCGCCGCCGCCCGCTGGCGTGTGCAAGCTGCCGGGGCCGATACCGCCAGCGCCAAAGCCCAGTTCTACCCCAACGTCAGCCTGACCGGCTTTGCCGGGTTCTCCAGCATCGGCCTGGGCAACCTGCTGCAAGCCAGCAGCCAGCAATGGGGCATCGGCCCGGCGATCCATCTGCCGATCTTTGACGCAGGCCGCCTGCGTGCCGGGCTGAAAACCAAAACCGCCGACCTCGATGCCGCAGTAGACAGCTACAACACCGCCTTGCTGGATGCCGTGCGTGACGTGGCCGACCAGCTGGCCTCGCAGCAGTCCATCGCCCGCCAGCAAACCCAGCAGCGCGATGCCCAGGCCGCCGCCGAGGCCGCTTTTGAGATTGCGGTGCAGCGCTACCAGGCCGGGCTGGGCAACTACCTGCAAGTGCTGGCATCTGAGACCGCCGTGCTGGCGCAGCGCCGCTTGCAGGTCGATCTGGCCGCCCGTGCGCTCGACACCCAGGTGGCGCTGACCCGTGCACTGGGTGGTGGCTATGTCGCATCTGCTACTGAATCAATAGCTACTAGCGCATATTAAATAAGCGCTAGAGCCCTATTTCTTATAAATTTTTTCTAAAGTAAATACCATGACCGACTCGACCAACGCCGCCGCTGCCAACCCCAACCGCAAAAAGTCCCTCATCACCATCGCCGCCGTGGTGGTGTTGGCCGGGCTGGGCTGGGCCACCTACGACCTGGTGGTGGCCAGCCACTATGAGGACACCGACAACGCCTACGTGCAGGGCAATGTGGTGCAGATCACCCCGCAAATCGGCGGCACGGTGATGGCCATCCTGGCCGACGACACCGACTTCGTGCGCGCCGGCCAGCCGCTGGTGCAGCTCGACCCCGCCGACTCCAAACTGGCGCTGGACCAGGCCGAGGCCAACCTGGCCCAGACCGTGCGCCAGGTGCGCACCCTGTACGCCAACAACACCACCCTGGCCGCCCAGGTGGCCCTGCGCAGCGCCGATGTGGCCCGCTCGCAAACCGACACTGCCCGCGCCCAGAGCGAAGTTGCCCGCGCCCAGGACGACCTGCGCCGCCGCCAGGCCCTGAGCGGTAACGGCGCCGTGTCGAAAGAAGAACTCAGCCACGCCCAAACCCAGCTGGCCACCGCCCAAAGCGGCCTGTCCGGCGTGCAGGCCAGCATTGCCGCCGCCCAGGCCGGTGTGGTGGCCGCCAAAGAGCAGCTGGCCAGCAACCAGGCCATGACCGACGGCACCAGCATCGCCCAGCACCCGAATGTGCTGGCCGCCGCCGCCAAGCTGCGCGAGGCCTTTTTGGCCAGCCAGCGCGCCGCCGTGCTGGCCCCGGTGGATGGCTATGTGGCCAAGCGCACCATCCAGCTCGGCCAGCGCATCGCCGCCGGTACGACCATGATGTCCATTATTCCCCTGAGCCAGGTGTGGGTGGATGCCAACTTCAAGGAAGTGCAGCTGCGCAACATCCGCATCGGCCAGCCGGTCACCCTGACCGCCGACCTGTACGGCAAAAAGATGGAGTACACCGGCAGCGTGCAGGGCCTGGGTGTCGGCACCGGCGCCGCCTTTGCCTTGCTGCCCGCGCAGAACGCCACCGGCAACTGGATCAAGGTGGTGCAGCGCGTGCCAGTGCGCATCGCGCTGGACCCGGCCCAGGTGGCGGCCCACCCGCTGCGTGTCGGCCTGTCGATGGTGGCCACGGTGGACGTGCGCCAGCAAGACGGCAAGATGCTGGCCGATGCCCCGCGCAGCCCCGCCCAGGCCACCATGCAGGTCGGCCCCACGCTCGACAAAGCCGCCGAGACGGATGTGCAGCGCGTGATCGCCGCTAACCTGGGTCGTAGCAGTGCGGTTGCGCATCCCCCGGTCAAGCTGGCCGCCGTGCCCAATGCCTCTGCCGCACAGGTGCAATAAACCCGCCATGGCCACCGCTTTCACCTACACGCCACCGCCGCCGCTGGAAGGTTCGGCCCGCATGTGGGGCACCATTGCCCTGTCTACCGCCACGTTCATGAACGTGCTGGACACCTCCATCGCCAACGTGTCGTTATCGGCCATCGCGGGCGACCTGGGTGTCAGCCCCAACCAGGGCACCTGGGTCATCACCAGCTTTGCCGTGGCCAACGCCATCTCGGTGCCGCTTACCGGCTGGCTGTCGCAGCGCTTTGGCCAGGTGCGGCTGTTTGTGTTGAGCATCGTGCTGTTCGTGCTGGCCTCGTGGCTGTGCGGGCTGGCCCCCAACATGGGCACGCTGATCGCCTTCCGCATCCTGCAAGGCTTTGTGGCCGGGCCGATGATCCCGCTGTCGCAGGCGCTGCTGCTGTCCAGCTACCCCAAGGCGCTGGCGGGCACGGCGATGGCGATGTGGGCCATGACCACCCTGGTCGCCCCGGTAATGGGCCCGCTGCTGGGCGGCTGGATCACCGACAACATCTCTTGGCCGTGGATTTTTTACATCAATATCCCGGTGGGCCTGCTGGCCGCCGCCGCCGCCTGGAGCCTGTACCGCAAACGTGAGACACCCACCAAACAACTCCCCATCGACAGCGTGGGCCTGGCCCTGCTGGTGGTGTGGGTGGGCGCGCTGCAAATCATGCTCGACAAAGGCAAAGAGCTGGACTGGTTCCACTCCACCGAGGTGCAGATCATGGCCGCCGTGGCCGTGGTTGGCTTCCTGTTCTTCTTGGCCTGGGAGCTGACCGAAAAGCACCCGGTAGTGGACCTAAGCCTGTTCGCCCGGCGCAATTTCTGGGCCGGTACGGTGGCTACATCGGTGGGCTACGGCCTGTTCTTTGGCAACGTGGTGCTGCTGCCGCTGTGGCTGCAACAGTACATGGGCTACACCGCCACCCAGGCCGGCTTTGTGCTGGCCCCGGTGGGGCTGCTGGCCATCGTGTTGTCGCCGTTGGTGGGCAAGAACATCGCCAAGTTCGATCCGCGCCTGTTCGCCACCCTGGCCTTCATCGTCTTCGGCGTGGTGCTGTGGATGCGCTCGCGCTTCAATGTGCAGGCCGATGAGGCCACGCTGATGGTGCCCACCATCGTGCAAGGCATTGCGATGGCGTTTTTCTTCATCCCGCTGAGCATCCTGACGCTGAGTGGCCTGCCGCCCGACCGCATCCCCGCCGCCTCGGGCCTGACTAACTTTGTGCGCATCACCGCCGGTGCTATGGGCACTTCGCTGGTCACCACCGTGTGGGAAAGCCGCACCGCGCTGCACCATGCCCAGCTGGTCGAGTACATCACCCCGGGCCGCCAGGTGGCCAGCAACACTTTGGGCGGCCTGGCCAGCGCCGGGTTGGACCCGCAGCAGGCTTTGGCCCAGGTCAACCTGCTGATCGGCCAGCAAGCAGCCACCTTGGCCGCCAACGACGTGTTCTTCGCCTCGTCGGTGCTGTTCGTAGCGCTGATCCCGCTGGTGTGGATCACCAGGCGCCCCGCAGCGATGGGCAAAGCAGCTGCCGAGGCAGCTGCAGGCGCGCATTGAAGCACGGCTAAAATCCGCTGTTGCGCAACAGCCAGGCGCGGTCTAACTTTTACGTTATCCACCGCGCTTTTTGCTTTCTAACTCCAGACACCCATGATCCACATCACGCTCCCCGATGGTTCCGTTCGCGAATTTCCTGCACCAGTGACGGTGGCCGAAGTAGCCGCCTCCATCGGCACCGGCCTGGCCAAGGCCGCGCTGGCCGGCAAGATCAATGGGACCGTGGTGGACACCAGCTACCTGATCACCCAGGACAGCCCGCTGGCCATCGTCACCGCCAAAGATGCCGACGGCCTGGACGTGATCCGCCACTCCACCGCCCACTTGCTGGCTTACGCCGTCAAAGACCTGTTTCCCGACGCGCAGGTCACCATCGGCCCGGTGATCGAAAACGGCTTCTTCTACGACTTTTCGTACAAGCGCCCGTTCACGCCGGACGACCTGGTGGCCATCGAGAAAAAGATGACCGCCCTGGCCGCCAAGGACGAGCCCGTGACCCGCCGCGTGCTGCCGCGCGACGAGGCTGTGGCCTACTTCAAAAGCCTGGGTGAACACTACAAGGCCGAGATCATCGCCAGCATCCCGGCCGACCAAGATGTATCGCTGTACCGCGAAGGCGCGTTTGAAGACCTGTGCCGCGGCCCCCACGTGCCCAGCACCGGCAAGCTCAAGTTCTTCAAGCTGATGAAGCTGGCCGGTGCCTACTGGCGCGGCGACCACAACAACGAAATGCTGCAACGCGTCTACGGCACGGCCTGGGCCAGCAAAGACGATCTGCAAAACTACCTGACCCAGTTGGAAGAAGCCGAGAAGCGCGACCACCGCAAGCTGGGCCGCGAGCTGGACCTGTTCCATATCGACGAGCATGCGCCCGGTACCGTGTTCTGGCACCCCAAGGGCTGGACGCTGTGGCAGGAGGTGGAGCAGTACATGCGCCGCGTCTACCGCGACAACGGCTATCAAGAGGTCAAAGGCCCGCAGATTCTGGACCAGGGCCTGTGGGAGAAAACCGGCCACTGGGACAAATACCGCGAAAACATGTTTGTCACCGAATCGGAAAAGCGCGACTACGCGCTGAAGCCGATGAACTGCCCCGGCCACATCCTGATCTTCAAGCAAGGCATCAAAAGCTACCGTGATTTGCCGCTGCGTTTTGGCGAATTCGGCCAATGCCACCGCAACGAGCCCACAGGCGGCCTGCACGGCATCATGCGGGTGCGCGCGTTCACCCAGGACGATGGCCATATTTTCTGCACCGAAGACCAGATCCAGGCGGAAGTGATTGCCTTTACCGCGCTGTTGCAGAAGACCTACAAGGATTTCGGCTTTACCGACATCATCTACAAGCTCTCGACCCGGCCTGAAAAACGCATTGGTTCTGAGGAGAGCTGGGACCGTGCCGAGCAGGCATTGGCTGAGGGCTTGCGCGCTTCCGGCTGTGACTTTGAATACCTGCCCGGCGAGGGGGCTTTCTACGGCCCCAAGATCGAGTACACCCTCAAAGATGCACTGGGCCGTCCGTGGCAGTGCGGCACGATCCAGGTGGATCCCAATATGCCCGAGCGGCTGGATGCCGAGTTCGTGGGGGAAGATGGCGCACGCCACCACCCCATCATGCTGCACCGCGCCATCGTCGGAAGTCTGGAGCGTTTCATCGGTATTTTGATCGAGCAACACGCGGGTGCGTTGCCCACCTGGCTGGCCCCGGCACAGGTTTCCATCCTCAATATTTCCGAGGCGCAGGACGATTACTGTCGCGAAATTGCCAAAACGCTGCAAGATCAAGGGCTTAGGGTCCAACTCGATTTACGCAACGAAAAAATTACGCGTAAAATACGTGAGCATTCGATGCAAAAGCTTCCCTACATCCTGGTCGTTGGCGACAAGGAAAAAGAAGCTGGGTCCGTCGCAGTGCGCGCCCGGGGCAATATTGACCTCGGTGTGATGTCGCTAAAGGACTTCCAGTCCAAAATTGCCAGCGACATCGCTCTAAAACTGTAGTTTTTAAATAAACCTAGGCTTTAGTGCACGCCCTGCTTACGGTAATTGCTATTTAAAATATAGCATTCTAATTTTGAAGGATTTGAGCCATCGCTACTGAATTTCGTGACCGCCGTCACCGCGAAGAACGCAAACACCGTCTGAACCGTGAAATCATGGCCCCGGAAGTCCGTCTTTCCGGCCCTGAAAATGAACCCTTGGGCATCGTCAGCCTGATGGAGGCTTTGCGCTTAGCCGGTGAATATGACGTTGATCTGGTTGAAATTGTTGCCACGGCGAACCCGCCCGTCTGTCGTTTGATGGACTACGGCAAGTTCAAGTACCAGGAACAAAAGAAAGCGGCCGACGCGAAGTCCAAGCAAACGGTGATCGAGATCAAGGAAATCAAATTCCGTCCCGGTACCGACGATGGCGACTACAACATCAAGATGCGCAATATCAAGCGTTTCCTGGCCGATGGCGACAAGTGCAAGATCACTTTGCGTTTTCGGGGGCGAGAAATCACCCACCAGGAAATCGGTATGGCCTTGCTGCAACGCATCCGCAACGACTTGCAAGATCTGATCATCGTGGAGCAGTTTCCCAAGTTGGAAGGCCGCCAGATGATCATGATGATCGCGCCCGGCAAGAAAAAGCCAGCGTCCAGCAAGCCTGCGGCAGAGGTTGCACCAGCGCCCGCAGTCGCATCGTAAGAATTTCAACCTGCCGGTTTCGGCTTGCAGGTTGTAAATGCAGAGAAATGTATTTTTCTCTGCATGGAGTGGAGAGTGAAAACTCACCGCTCGCAGTGGGGGATGCAAATCCACCACTAAAAGTGGCTCGGGGCCAACAAGTCTGGGATCGGTTTCCAGCGCCTCACGAGCACAATGAACAGGAGCATTGAAATGCCCAAAATGAAGACCAAGAGCGCGGCGAAAAAACGCTTTCGCGTTCGTCCAGGTGGTACCGTTAAACGCGGCCACGCCTTCAAACGTCACATCTTGACCAAGAAGACCACCAAAAATAAACGCCAGTTGCGCGGTTCTGCTGCAGTGCATGAGACCAATATGGGTCACATGGCGCAGATGCTGCCCGGCCGTGGTATTTAATTTAACGACGAACAAGGAGTAAATACATGCCTCGCGTCAAACGTGGTGTAACGGCTCGCGCCCGCCACAAAAAAGTTCTCGCCCTTGCAAAAGGTTTCCGCGGTCGCCGTGGTAATGTTTACCGTGTTGCCAAGCAAGCGGTAATGAAGGCTGGGCAATATGCCTACCGTGACCGTCGGACCCGCAAGCGGGTGTTCCGTCAGCTGTGGATTGCCCGTATTAACGCCGCTGCGCGTGAATGCGGTCTGACCTACAGCCAGTTCGCCAATGGCCTGAAGAAGGCAGCCATCGAGATCGACCGCAAAGTGCTGTCCGATATCGCTGTGCACGACAAGGCAGCTTTTGCCAGCATCGTGGAGCAAGTCAAGGCCCGTCTGGCTGCTTGATTCCCCACGCTAGTTTGCTATTCTTTGAGTAGCATTCTGTGCAAGTAAACCAAGGGCTAGAGCTTGAAAAGGCACTAGCCCTTTGTCATTTCCAAGAGATCTTATGAACGAGTTGGACGCGATTGTCAGTGCAGCACACAGCAGTTTCCAGGGGGCTAGCACGCCCGCCGATCTGGAGAATGCCAAAGCCCTGTTTTTGGGTAAATCCGGCCGCATCACCGAGCTGATGAAGGGCATGGGGGCCTTGAGCGTAGAAGAAAAAAAATCACGCGGTGCTTCCATCAACTTGGCCAAACAAGCCATCGAAGCCGCCTTGACTGCGCGCCGCAAAGCCTTGGCGGATGCCGAGCTGGAGCAGCAACTCAAGGCCGAAGCGCTCGACGTGACCTTGCCGGGCCGCCAGCGTGGGCAGGGAGGTTTGCACCCTGTGTCCTTGACGCTGGAACGCATTGAGGCCATTTTTGGTTCAATGGGTTTTGAAGTTGCCCAGGGCCCCGAGATCGAATCCGACTGGTTCAATTTCACCGCGCTGAATACGCCCGAAGACCATCCTGCACGGTCCATGCACGACACGTTTTATGTCGAAGGCGGCACCGCCACCGCGCCCAACCTGCTGCGCACCCACACCAGTCCGATGCAGATCCGCCATGCCGTCACGCATGTCAAGAAACATCGTGCGGCCATCGATGCAGGGCAGGTGATGCCCGAGATCCGCGTGATCGCGCCCGGCCGCACCTACCGTGTCGATAGCGATGCCACCCATTCCCCAATGTTCCACCAGTGCGAAGGCCTGTGGATTGGCGAAAACGTCAGCTTTAAAGACCTGAAAGTGGTTTTTACCGATTTCTGCCGCACTTTCTTTGAATCAGATGACTTGGTGCTGCGCTTCCGCCCCAGCTTTTTTCCGTTCACCGAGCCCAGCGCCGAAATCGACATCCAGTTCCAGAGCGGCCCGCTGTCGGGCCGTTGGCTGGAAGTGGCAGGCTCCGGGCAGGTGCACCCGAACGTGGTGCGCAATATGGGCCTGGATCCCGAAAAATACATCGGCTTTGCCTTCGGCATGGGCCCCGACCGTCTGACCATGCTGCGCTACGGCGTGAACGACTTGCGACTGTTTTTTGATGGCGATATTCGCTTTCTGAGCCAGTTCCAATAACCCATTCACGAGTACCGAACATGCAATTTCCTGAATCCTGGTTGCGCGCCTTCTGCAACCCCGACCTGACCACTGAGCAATTGGCCGACACCTTGACCATGGCCGGGCTGGAAGTCGAAGAGCTTAAACCCGTTGCTCCGCCGTTCACCGGCATCGTCGTGGGCGAAATCAAAACGGCCGAACAACACCCCAATGCCGACCGTCTGCGCGTCTGCACCGTGGATGTGGGCCAGGCCGAGTTGCTGAATATCGTTTGCGGCGCACCAAATGCCCGCGTCGGCATCCGCGTGCCTTGCGCACTGGTGGGCGCCGAGTTGCCCCCCGGTGAAGATGGAAAACCCTTCCTGATCAAGGTTGGCAAGCTGCGCGGTGTGGAAAGCCAGGGCATGCTGTGCTCGGCGCGTGAACTTAAGCTGTCTGACGACCAAGGCGGCCTGCTGGAGCTGGCGGCCGATGCGCCTCTGGGTCAGAACATCCGCGAACATTTGGCGCTGGACGACACCTTGTTCACCCTCAAACTCACGCCCAATCTGGCGCACTGCCTGAGCGTGTTTGGGGTGGCCCGCGAAGTCGCCGCGCTGACCGGTGCACCCTTGCTACAGCCCAGCTTCCCGGTGGTGGCGGTGCAAATCGCCGACCGCCTGCCGGTCGCAATTAGTGCCCCTGACCTGTGCGGTCGTTTTTCGGGCCGTGTGGTGCGCAACGTCAACCCCAAAGCCAGCACCCCGCAGTGGATGGTGGACCGCTTGGCGCGTTGTGGACAGCGCAGCGTGACAGCACTGGTGGACATCTCCAATTACGTGATGTTCGAGTTGGGCCGCCCGTCGCACATCTTTGACCTGGACAAAATCCACGGCGGACTCGATGTGCGATGGGGCCAGCCCGGCGAGCAGCTCAAACTGTTGAATGGCAACACCGTCACCGTCGATGAAAAAGTTGGTGTGATTGCCGATGACCAACAGGTGGAATCGCTCGCTGGCATCATGGGTGGCGATGCGACGGCCGTGTCGGACGATACGGTCAACATCTATGCCGAAGCGGCCTTCTGGTGGCCCAAGTCCATTGCCGGTCGTTCGCGCCGCTATAACTTCTCGACGGATGCCGGTCACCGCTTCGAACGCGGCGTGGATGCCAGCCATACCGTGGAACATCTGGAGCGCATCACCCAGTTGATTCTGGATATCTGCGGTGGCGAAGCCGGTCCGATGGACGACACGCAGGTCAATGTGCCGCAAGCTACGCCCGTCACTTTGCGCGTGGCGCGGGCGGTCAAAGTCATCGGTATGCCATTGACCCAGGCGCAGTGCGCCGACGCGTTGACCCGTCTCGGTTTGCCGGTGGTGGAGGGCGATGGCGTGCTGACCGTTACCCCACCGTCTTACCGTTTTGACCTGGCCATCGAAGAAGACCTGATCGAAGAAGTGGTGCGCATGGTGGGCTACAACCAGTTGCCCACCACGCCACCGTTGGCCCCGATCACCGCCAAAATCCGCTCTGAAGCACAGCGCAGCCCTTTCGCGGTACGCCGTGCGTTGGCAGGTTTGGGCTACCAGGAAACCATCAACTTCAGCTTCGTGGAGGCGCGCTGGGAGCACGAATTGGCGGGCAACCCCAACCCGATCCAGCTGCTGAATCCGATTACAAGCCAAATGAGCGTTATGCGCTCGTCCTTGATGGGATCTTTGCTACAAGTTTTGAAGTTCAACCTGGACCGCAAGGCGGAGCGGGTGCGGGTGTTCGAGCTGGGTCGGGTGTTTCTGCGCGATGCCAGCGTGGTCAACTCCGACACCACTGTCGCAGGCTTTCACCAGCCCATGCGGGTGGCGGGCATTAGCTTCGGTGCGGCGGACCGCCTGCAATGGGGGCGCAGCGAGCAGGCTGCTGACTTCTTCGACATGAAGGGCGACGTGGAGGCGCTGCTGGCGCCTTTGTCCGTCCAGTTTGAGGCCGCTGAACACCCCGCTCTGCACCCTGGCCGTTGCGCCCGGGTGTTGCTGGGCGGGCAGGCGATTGGCTTTATTGGTGAGTTGCATCCGCAATGGCGCCAAGCCTATGACTTGGCGCAGGCCCCGATGCTGTTTGAACTGGAGTTGGATCCAGTATTACAACGCCCAGTACCGGTGTTTGCACCGGTTGCCAAGCACCAGGCGGTCGAGCGCGATATTGCCGTGATCGTGAATGAGGCGGTGGGGCATGGCGCGTTGCTCGCGGCAACTCACGCTGCGGCCACCAACGGTTTGCTGCGCGACGCCGTGGTATTTGACATCTATCGCCCCAAGCCTGCTCCCAAAGCTGCTGAGCCGGTCTCTACAGGCGGCCTGGCGCAGGGCGAGAAGAGTGTGGCACTGCGCCTGACGCTCAATAGCCTAGATGCCACGTTGACCGAACCGCAAATTGAGTCCGCTGTGCAAGCGGTGCTGGCGCAGTTGTCCACGCAATGCGGCGCGCGGTTGCGTGCCTGAGCAGAACGGTTTTGACCCCACACGACAACCTGGAGAGAGCCGTGGAAATTGCGGTTGAAAGTCTGGAAACCCCAGCCCTGACCAAAGCCCAACTGGCCGACTTGCTGTTTGAGCAAATCGGCTTGAACAAGCGCGAGTCCAAAGACATGGTGGATGCTTTTTTTGACTTGGTGAGTACCAGCTTGGTCGAGGGAACGGATGTCAAGATTTCCGGTTTTGGCAACTTCCAAATCCGCATCAAAGCCCCCCGGCCAGGGCGCAACCCGCGTACCGGCGAGGCCATCCCCATCGATGCACGCCGGGTTGTCACCTTCCACGCCAGCCACAAGCTCAAAGAGCAAATCCAGGGCTGAACGCCATATCTGGCTCAGAGGGGAGTGGCCTGGGCTGGCGTGAGAATGGTCACGCTGCATGCCAAGTAGTTTTCTGTCCATCTGTGACTTGGGTTAACCTCTTCGGCTGTTCTTGTACTTGAAACAACCTGGTTGATTTTTATGGGGAATTACCTCCCGTCCATCCCTGCCAAACGCTATTTCACCATCGGGGAAGTGGCGGAGTTATGTGGTGTCAAGCCGCACGTGCTGCGGTACTGGGAGCAAGAATTTACCCAGTTGCGCCCCATGAAGCGGCGTGGGAATCGGCGTTATTACCAGCACCATGAAGTGCTGATGATCCGCCGCATCCGTGACCTGTTGTACGACCAGGGTTTTACGATCAGCGGCGCCCGCAACAAGTTGCAAGAACTGGTGCAGGGCGAACGTGACAAACAGCGCAGCAGTGGGCTGGTGTTGGACGGCATGGACAGCCTGGACGAAGGCGATATGTCTTTTGAGCGGCTGGAAGATGTAGTCACACTCGACTATGACGAGGCTGCGGTCCAGCAGCTTTTATCTGTTCGCCAAGAATTATTTGAAATTCGTGACCTGCTTTCAGAAGTACTCTAAGCGCAGGCTATAATACGAGGCTTGATCGGTGTGTGGCGCAGCCTGGTAGCGCACTTGCATGGGGTGCAAGGGGTCGAAGGTTCGAATCCTTTCACACCGACCATTTAATTTCAAAAAGCCCTCTAAGAAGTCATTTCTTAGAGGGCTTTTTCACGTCTGAAAAAGCCTGCTGCGGATATTTGGGGCCATTAGGCTCGCAAGTTTTGGTTGAAGAATGCCAGTGTGCGGTCCCAGGCCAACTTCGCTGCGGCTGCGTCAAAGCGGGGGGTTGTGTCGTTATTGAAGCCGTGTTGTGCGCCAGGGTACTGGTGGGCGGTGTAGCGCACGGCGGCGGCTTTCAGGGCGGCTTCGTAGGTGGGCCAGGCGGCGTTGATACGTTCATCTACGGCGGCAAAGTGGATCAGCAGCGGGGCTTTGACTTTGGCGGCTTCTGTGGGGGCGGGGTGGTTGCCATAAAAGGGAACTGCGGCTCCCAGGTCAGGCAGGCGGGTGGACAGCATGTGGGCGACACCGCCGCCATAGCAGAAGCCGACCACACCTATCTTGCCGGTGACGGCCGGATGTGCTTTGAGGAAGGCGGCTGCGGCAATAAAGTCTTCGGTGGTTTTGGCTTGGTCGAGTTTGGCGAACAGCTCGCGGGCTTTTTCTTCATCGCCAGGGTAGCCACCCAGGGGCGTGAGTGCATCCGGGGCAAAGGCCACAAAGTTGTCTAGTGCGAGACGCCGGGCGATGTCTTCGATGTGGGGGTTCAGGCCTCGGTTTTCATGGACTACCAAAATGGCGGGCAAGGGGCCGGAGGCTTTGGCGGGCCGGGCCAGATAGCCTTTGACCGTGCCAGAGCCGGTGGGCGAGGGGAAGGAGAGGGTTTCGGTGGCGATGCGTGGGTCGGTGGGGGCGACTTGCTGGGCGGCTGCGAAGTTGGGGCTGAGCGCGCCGAGCAGCATGGTGGCGGTGACCCCGCCGACGGCAAATTTTTGGGCCCGCTCTAGAAATCCCCGGCGGTCCAGCGTGCCGTGTACGTAGGCATCGAACAGTATCAGCAGTTCTTGGTCAAAATCTTGGGCCGTTTTGCGTTGCATGGTGGTCTCCTAAAAATAGGAGCATATCGGCTGGCCAGATTTCCGCAAAGACCGTCAGATGGTGCGGGTCTTCGATGTTTTTAGGGATTG
This sequence comes from Rhodoferax sp. LB1P47, assembly GCF_056521445.1. Taxonomy (NCBI): domain Bacteria; kingdom Pseudomonadati; phylum Pseudomonadota; class Betaproteobacteria; order Burkholderiales; family Comamonadaceae; genus Rhodoferax; species Rhodoferax sp. LB1P47. The sequence goes on from NZ_JBWMAU010000023.1 coordinate 43,230, forward strand.
GTTTCGGCGCTGGGCGTGACGCGGCGTGCTCCGTCGAAACGGCGTTGCCAGTAGGCGGCGCGCATATCGTCTACGCGCACCTCGGAGCCGGTGCGGGGCGAGTGGATGAATTTACCGTCGCCCAGGTAGATGCCCACATGGCTGAAGGCGCGCTTCATGGTGTTGAAGAACACCAGATCGCCGGGGCGCAACTCGCTTTTGTCGATGCGGTCGGTGGCGGCGGCTTGCTCGTTGGCGCGGCGCGGCAGCACCATGCCGACGGTTTGCTCGTACATGGCGCGGACAAAGCCGCTGCAATCAAAGCCGGTCTCGGCCGAGGTGCCTCCTCGTTTGTACGGCACACCCAGAAAACCCATCGCGTTGACCACCAGATCGGAGGCCTTGCTGCTGACGTTTTGGCGTACCTGCGCGAGCTGGCCAATGGTGTGGCTTAGCAGGCTGCGCTCGGCCAGTAATTTGTCCATGTCATCGGTGCCGGGGGGATTGGGCTCGGCGTGTGCCGTTGCACACACCAGAAAGAATATTGCTAGCCATTTTTGCATCGGGCGAAGGTTAGAGGCTGGGAAGCGTTTAGTCAAGTTGGAGGGGCTTCGTAAGCTGTTGATTCGTAATGAACTTTACCATGCGGCGGGTAAATTTATGGCAACCGGACGGGCCATTGGGTGCCAAGGGTGATGCGACCTGGCACCGACATGAAAGTGCCAGCGGCGCTGTTGCACTGCCTGCCAACTATGTCCGACAGCGTCATATTTGCGGTGCACGTACGTGCCAGGATGGATGGTTGAGACATTTAAGTAATAAACAATCAATAATTCATTCGTTCCAGTTTTGACGATGCGCTTCCAGAATCCAACCCATCGCACAACTCTGGAACTCTGAATCTCTATGCTGACCCGCCGCACTCTCTCCCAAGCCCTGTTTACTGCGGCCCTTTCTGTGGCTGGTTTTGCCCACGCCCAGGCCCCCGCACCCATCAGCTTGCTGAACGTGTCTTACGACCCGACCCGCGAGTTCTACAAAGACTTCAACGCTGCTTTTGCCAAAGACTGGTTGGCCAAGAATAAGCAAGAAGTCACCATCAAGCAGTCGCACGGCGGCTCGGGCAAGCAGGCGCGCTCGGTGATTGACGGGCTGGAGGCCGATGTGGTCACCCTGGCCCTGGCCTACGACGTGGACGCGCTCCACCTTTTCGGCAAGCTGATTCCTGCCGACTGGCAAAAACGCCTGCCGCATAACGCCGCGCCCTACACCAGCACCATCGTGTTCCTGGTGCGCAAGGGCAACCCCAAAAAAATAGCCGATTGGTCTGACCTGGTACGCCCCGGCATCGGCATCGTCACGCCCAATCCCAAGACCTCGGGCGGTGCGCGCTGGAACTACCTGGCCGCCTGGGGTTACGCCGTGAAGAAAAACGGTGCCGACGCAGCCCATGCCCGCGACTTCGTCAAAGCCCTGTACAGCAACGCGGTGACGCTGGATTCTGGCGCCCGTGGTGCCACCACCAGCTTCACCGAACGTGGCCAGGGCGACGTGCTGATTGCCTGGGAGAACGAAGCCTACCTGGCGCTGCAAGAGTTTGGCAAAGACAAGTTCGAGATCGTCACCCCCAGCCTGTCCATCCTGGCCGAGCCGCCAGTGAGCGTGGTGGACAAAGTGGTGGACAAGCGCGGCACCCGCAAGGTGGCCGAGGCGTATTTGCAGTACCTGTACAGCCCGGTGGGCCAGGACTTGGCGGGCAAGAACTTCTACCGCCCGCGCGACAAGGCGGCCGCCGCCAAATACGCCAAGCAGTTTGGCCATGTGAACCTGTTCACTATCGACGAACTCTTCGGCGGCTGGACCCAGGCGCAGAAAACCCATTTCGCCGATGGCGGCGTGTTCGACCAAATCTATAGCAAGAAGTAAGGAGCCCCGCATGTCCATTCTTCTGATTGCCGGTAGCCCGTCTGAGCGCTCGCGCTCCGCCGCCTTGCTCGATGCGGTGCAGCTGCACCTCGAATTGCGTGGCGCACAGGTGGAGCGGGTGTTGATCCGCGACCTGTCACCCCAGGCCTTGGTGCTGGCCGATGTGGGCCACCCCAGCATTGCGCAGGCGGTGGCCAAGGTGGCGCGGGCGCAGGCTATCGTGGTGGCCACGCCCATTTACAAGGCGGCCTACAGCGGCGTGCTGAAGCTGTTTTTGGATCTGCTGCCACAGACTGCTTTCAAGGGCAAAACCGTGCTGCCTCTGGCTACCGGCGGCAGCCCCAACCACATGCTGGCGCTGGATTACGCGCTGCGGCCGGTGCTGCAAGCGCTGGGGGCCGACCACATCTTGCCGGGCGTGTTTGCCACCGACGGCCAAGTGGTGTTGCTGCCTGACGGCCACCAGCTGGACGACGACCTGGCCCAGCGCCTGCAGCGTGCGGCGGGCCTGCTACCGGTGTCCAAGGACTGGGGCAAACATGCGGCCAACGCGCCTATCCATTTCTCGCACGTGCGCTGTAGCGTTTAAACGCGCCTTCCGGTTTTTCCGCTTTTTTGATAGGGCTGCAAGCGCGGCAGGGCGAAGCCTTGCCTACGCACCACCCCAAGGACTTTTTATGACCGTATCGCACCTGATTTCCCGCCGCCACATCCTGGCCACCGCCGCGCTGGCCGTGCCCGCTTTCAACGCCTTCGCCCAGGCCCCACGCACCCTGCGCATCGGCAACCAGAAAGGCGTACTAAGCTTTTTGAAAGCCCGTGGCACGCTGGAAAAGCGCCTGGCCCCACTGGGCGTCAGCGTCACCTGGACCGAGTTCAACGCCGGGCCGGTGCAGCTCGAAGCGCTCAACGTCGGTGCCATCGACTTCGGCGATGTGGGCGAAGCCCCGCCCATCTTTGCCCAGGCCGCCGGTGCGCCGCTGGTCTATGTAGCGGCTACCGTGCCCCTGGTTAGCAGCGAGGCCGTGATCCTGCCCAAAGGCTCAACAGTCCAGAAGATTGCGGATCTCAAAGGTAAAAAAGTGGCCTACAACAAGGGCTCGAACGTGCAGTTCTTCCTGGCCAAGCTGCTGGAAAAAAACGGCCTGGCCTACACCGATGTGCAGCACGTGCACCTGGCTCCCGCCGATGCCCGCGCTGCTTTTACGCAGGGCGCGGTGGATGCCTGGGTGATCTGGGACCCGTTCTTCGCCGCCGCGCAAAAAACGCTGGACGCACGCCTGCTGGCCGATGCCCGGGGTGTCGTCAACAACCGGGGTTACTACTTCAGCTCGCGCAGCTTTGCCGACCAGAACGCCGACATCCTGCGCATTGCGGTGGAAGAGGTGGGGGCCATCGACGCCTGGTTTGGCACCGACCGCGCCGCTGCCGCAACCGAGTACGCCGCCATCCTGGGGTTGGACCGCAGCGTGGCCGAGCAAACCCTGCAACGCCGCGCCATCGGCACCGTGCCCATCACCAAAGCCATCCTGGCCGAGCAGCAGCAGATTGCCGACACCTTCTACGCGCTCAAGCTGCTGCCCAAGAAGATCAACATTTTGGAAGCCGCCCAGGCGGGCGTGGCCTGAGCCATCTCGGGCCCTTTGAGAAATAAGAGTATTTAAGCCATCTAGCGCTTATTCCATATGCGTAAGCAGCTATTAAAAATATAGTAAATATGACGCTCCTAAAAACGGGAAGCGTCTAAGCAGCGAGGTTCCTATGCAAATTTTCTGGTTCATCCCCACCCACGGCGACAGCCGTTACCTCGGCACGGCGCAGGGCGCGCGCGAAATCGACTACGACTACCTGAGGCAAGTCGCGCAGGCCGCAGACAGCCTGGGCTACGAAGGCGTGCTACTGCCCACCGGCCGCTCGTGTGAAGACCCCTGGGTGGTGGCAGCCAGCCTGTTGCCGGTGACCCAGCGGCTGAAGTTTCTGGTGGCCGTGCGCCCCGGCCTGCACCAGCCCAGTCTGGCGGCCCGCATGGCCGCCACGTTCGACCGCTTGTCTGGCGGGCGGCTGATGATCAACCTGGTGACCGGCGGCGACCAGGCCGAGCTGGAAGGCGACGGGGTCTACCTGGAGCACGCCCAGCGCTACCAGCAGTCGGCCGAGTTCATCCGCATCTGGCGCGAGATTCTGGCCCGCAGCCACAAGGGCGAGACCTTCGACTTTGAAGGCGAAAACCTCAGCGTGACCGGGGCCAAGCTGCTCTATCCGCCGGTGCAAAAACCGTATCCGCCCGTGTACTTTGGCGGCTCATCCGACGCGGCGCACGACCTGGCGGCCGAGCAGGTCGATACCTATCTGACCTGGGGCGAGCCGCCGGCCGAGGTGGCTAAAAAGGTGGCCGATGTGCGGGCCCGCGCTGCCAAGCATGGCCGCACGGTGAAGTTCGGCATCCGCCTGCACGTCATCGTGCGCGAAACCGAAGCGCAAGCCTGGGCCGCCGCCGACAGCCTGATCAGCAAGCTGGACGACGACACCGTGATCCGCGCCCAGGCGGCATTCGCCCAGATGGATTCGCAAGGCCAGCGCCGCATGGCCGCCCTGCACGCCGGGGGCAGCAAACGGTCCCGGGCCGACCTGGAAATCAGCCCCAACCTGTGGGCCGGTGTGGGCCTGGTGCGCGGTGGTGCGGGCACGGCCTTGGTGGGCGACCCGCAAACCGTGGCCGCCCGCATGCAGGAGTACGCCGACATCGGGCTGGACACCTTTGTGCTGTCGGGCTACCCGCACCTGGAAGAGGCCTACCGCTTTGCCGAACTGGTGTTTCCGCTGCTGCCACTACGGCTGCAGGAAAAGCTGCAAGACCCACAGGACGACCGGCGGGCACAGCGGACGATAGGCGGATTTGGCGAGGTGGTGGGTAACAGCTACCACCCCCGTGCCGCACAGAGCTGAACCGAGGCGATGCGATGAACGTCAAACTCCATCCACTGCCGTCCAGCCGCCTTGGGCGTGCGGCACACACCACGGCCTTACCTTTCAAAGCCTTTGCCGCCAGCGTAGGCCAGGGCTTGCTGCCCTGGCTGCTGCCCATCGTGCTGGTGGTGGCCTGGCAAATCGCCAGCAGCAGCGGCTGGTTGGCCACGCGCATCCTGCCCGCGCCGCTGGACGTGTTCAAGGCCGCATGGACCCTGGCTGCCTCGGGCGAGCTGGCCAAGCACGTGGGCGTGAGCGCCTGGCGCGCGCTGACCGGTCTGGCCATCGGCGGCGGGCTGGGCCTGCTGCTGGGTCTGCTGACCGGCTCGGTGAAGTTCTTCGAAACCCTGCTCGATTCCAGCCTGCAAATGGTGCGCAACATCCCGGCGCTGTCACTGATTCCGCTGGTGATTCTGTGGTTTGGCATTGACGAGACGGCCAAGCTGTTTTTGATCTCGGTGTCGGTGTTTTTTCCGATCTATCTGAACACCTTCCACGGCATCCGCAATGTGGACCCGGCCCTGATCGAGATGGGCCGCAGCTACGGCCTGACGCGCTGGCAGCTGTACCGCGACATCATCTTGCCGGGCGCGCTGTCCAGCATCCTGGTGGGCCTGCGCTTCTCGCTGGGGCTGATGTGGGTGATTCTGATCGTGGCCGAAACCATCTCGGCCCAGGCCGGTATCGGCTACCTGACGATGAACGCCCGCGAGTTTTTGCAGACCGATATTGTGCTGGTCGGCATCCTGCTCTACGCCTTGCTGGGCAAGTTTGCAGACGTGTTTGCACGCGGTTTAGAGCGCTACTTTTTACGTTGGCATCCAGGCTACCAAGCCTCGACCCATTGAGGGGAAACCATGTCTGATTCCACATCGTCCAACGGCGTACGCCTGCAACTGCAATCGCTAACCAAGCGCTACGGGGACCGCACGGTGCTGCACAACACCCAGCTCACCATAGCCCCCGGCCAGTTTGTTGCCATCGTCGGGCGCAGCGGCTGCGGCAAAAGCACCTTGCTGCGGCTGGTGGCCGGGCTGGAGGCGGCCAGCAGCGGCAGCCTGCAACTGGACGCAGACGCTATCGACGGCATCCGCCGAAATGCCCATATAAGCACCCGCATCATGTTCCAGGATGCGCGCCTGCTGCCCTGGCGCAAGGTCATCGACAACGTGCTGATTGGCCTGCCCAAGTCGGCCCGGGCGCTGGGCCACAAAGTGCTGGCCCAGGTGGGCTTGGCCGACCGCCAGCAGGACTGGCCCGCCAAGCTCTCCGGCGGCCAGCGCCAGCGCGTGGCCCTGGCCCGCGCTCTCGTGCACAACCCGCGCCTGTTGCTGCTGGACGAACCCCTGGGCGCGCTGGATGCGCTGACCCGCATCGAGATGCACCGCCTAATCGAAGGCCTATGGGAGAAGCACCGCTTCACCGCGCTGCTGGTCACCCACGACGTGCAAGAGGCGGTGGCCCTAGCGGACAGGGTGATCCTGATCGAAGACGGCCGCATCGCGCTGGATGAAAACATCGCCTTGGCCCGCCCACGCTGGCATGGCGACCCGGAGTTCGCCCGCATCGAAAAACGCATTCTTGACCGGGTGCTACAGAAAAAGGAGCTACCTGCGCATATAGAACATGCGCGGGGAGGCGATTTGATCCCCATATTTGGCCTGAACTGGGCTATTTGATTTTTTAACCACCAAGGAGTATTTCCATGACCATCCAAGCCATCAACGTCCGCAACCAGTTTCGCGGCAAGATCAAAGAAATCATCCAGGGCGATGTCGTCTCCGAAATCGATGTCGAAACCCCCTGGGGCATCGTCACCTCGGTCATCACCACCCGCTCGGTCGTTGATCTGGAGCTGAAGGTTGGCAGCGAAGTGGTGGCGCTGGTCAAATCGACCGAAGTGTCGATTGCCAAGCTGTAGAACGCAGCGGTTCATTTCGGCCAACTTGCGCACCAGGGCGGCCAAGTCGGGCCGGGCAGGGCGCTTGTAACGTGGCGTGGGGCTATGCGGCATTACATTCGCGGCGGTGGCAGCACAGCATGCCAAACCCGAACATGTCCATTGACCGTAAGCGAGAGATCCCTCCATGAAAACCAAAGCCGCCGTCGCCTGGAAAGCAGGCCAGCCTCTGACCATCGAAACCGTGGACCTGCAAGGCCCCAAATTCGGTGAAGTGCTGGTCGAAATCAAGGCCACCGGCA
>NZ_JBWMAU010000024.1:0-42589 GCF_056521445.1 Rhodoferax sp. LB1P47
GCCTTCTTGATTGCTGGCAAGCTTTCTCACTTACCGCCCAATCCGCTTCAAAAAGCAAGGATTCGTCCATGATCTGAGTGGGGGTAGTGGTGTGCCACCCGAAACGGAAGAGAGCCATTTTTACTCTAAAAATCACCCCCTGCGCCATGACAACGCTCTTTCTCCGCGTCTCGCTGCCTCTGGTTTTTTTGCTGGCCAGCTGCACCTCAACCACCACCAAGGTGACCCAGGCAGTGAACGAGGCCCAGGCGGCTGCCAACGTGGCCACCACCGCCGCCATCGCTGCCCAATCTGCCGCCAGTGCACCGCGTGCGGCCAGCGCTCCGCCGTCGCCCCTGCCGCTGTTTGCCACCGTGCTGCTGGGCACACAGCGCAGCATCGGCCTGTTTCCGGTGTACCAGCGGGACGAGCGCTTCTGGCTAGAGCTGGGGCCGGACGACTTTGGCAAACCCTTCTTTTTGTCGCCCAAGATGGCCAGCGGGATTGGCGAAGGCGGGCTGTTTGGCGGGCGCATGTTGGCCCCGCGTCTGGTGGAATTTCGCCGGGTGCACAACCTGGTGCAGCTGGTGGCGCGCAACACCGACTTCGTGGCCCCGCCCGGCACGCCCGAAGCCCGGGCCGTGGCCGCCGCCTACGCCCCCAGCCTGCTGGGCAGCACCCCGGTGGCCAGCCAGCCGCACCCCAACCGCCAAAGCGTGCTGGTGGATGCGGGCGCACTGTTCATCAACGACATGGGCGGCGTGGCCCAGGCGCTGGCCCAGACCTACCGACAAAACTACGCCGTGGACCCGCGCAACTCGGCCATCCTGAAGGTGCGCGGCACGCCCGAGCTGCTGGTGCTGGAGGTGCAAAACCACTACGCCACCGCCGGTATCGCCCTGCCCGCGCCCGGCAGCAGCCTGCCCGGCACGCCGCAGAACCTGGTGGACCCGCGCAGCATGTTCATCCAGATCCACTACTCGCTGGCCCGGCTGCCCGCGCAGACCATGCCGCCGCGCCGGGCCGACCCGCGCATTGGCCACTTTGTGGAAGCGGTAGACAACTATGGCGACGACCTGGCCCCCACCGCCCGGCAGCGCTTTATTGCCCGCTGGCGGCTGGACAAACAGGACCCGCTGGCGGAGCTATCTGAGCCGGTAAAACCCATTACCTACTGGATCGACCGCAGCGTGCCGCTGAAGTACCGCGAAGCCATCCGCGCGGGCATTCTGGCCTGGAACCCGGCGTTTGAGCGCATTGGCTTCAAGGACGCGATCCGGGTGCAACAGCAGCCCGACGATGCCGACTTCGACACGCTGGACTTTGGCCGCGCCTCGGTGCGCTGGAGCGTCAACAACAGCACCAGCTTTGCCGCCATCGGGCCGCGCCACGTGGACCCGCGCAGTGGCGAGATTCTGGATGCCGACATCCGCATCGAAAGCCAAAGCGTGCGCGCCACCCGCGCCACCGCCACCCGCCGCCTGGAGTCCAGCACCGCCGAGGCCGCCCAAGACTGCGATATCGGCGCGCAGATGGGCGAGCAACTGGCCTACGCGCTGGATCTGATGGCCGCCCAAGGCGACATCGCCCCCGACAGCCCCGAGGCCGAGCAGTTCGTGCACGACTACATCACCAGCATCACCGTGCACGAAGTCGGCCATACCCTGGGCTTGCGGCACAATTTCCGCGCCTCGCGGCTATTTACCCAGGCCCAACTGGCCAGCCCGGCCTTCACCCAGGCGCAGGGCCTGAGCGGCTCGGTGATGGACTACCTGCCGGTAAACCTGCCGCGGCCCGGCCAGCCGCGCCCGGCGGCCTTCCAGGCCACGCTGGGCCCCTATGACTACTGGGCCATTGACTACGCCTACCGCCCCATCCCACCCGCCGTAGAGGCCGCCACACTGGCACAGATTGCCGGGCGCAGCGCCGAGCCCGCACTGGCTTTTGGCACCGATGAAGATTTCTATCTGGGCGCCGACCCCGAAACCCTGCAACGCGACCTGGGCGACAACCCGGTGGCCTTTGCCCAGCAGCGCTTCGCCATCGCCCACAGCGTGTTCCAGCGGCTGGAGGCCCGGCAGCCCCCGCCCGACCAAGACTGGGGCAGCCTGCGCCGCCTGCTGCGCGAATCGCTGAACGACGCGGGTACGGCCACCGGCATCCTGCTGCGCCAGCTGGGCGGCGTGCGCATGCTGCGCGACTTTGCCAACACCGGCCGCGACCCGGCACAAAACACGCCCGCCACCGAGCAGCGTGCCGCGCTCAACCTGCTGCTGCGCGAAGTGCTGGCCGCCGATCGCTTTGCCATCTCGCCCCAGCTCCAGCGCCGCCTGGTGCCCGACTACCTGGCCCGCGCTGAAAACCCGTCCAGCGCCGGCGACCTGCCCCTGGCCCGTGAAGTGCTGGGCCTGCGCCTGCTGGTACTGAACCAGCTGATGGGCGACGCACTGGCCGCACGGCTGCTAGACAACGACAGCCGCCTGCTCCCCCGTGACGACGCGCTGCGCCTGCCCGAGCTGGTGCGCCGGGTCGAAGCCGAGGTGTGGGCCGACATGCTCACCGCCCAGCCCGAGCAGCGCGAACTGCAATACGCCTACACCGCACGCCTGGCGGCGCTGGTGTTGCGCCCCGGCGGTGCGCCCCGTGCCGATGCCCAGCGCATGGTGCGCAGCCAGGCCAGCGCCCTGCTGGCGCGCATCACCGCCGCACGGGTGCAGCGCAGCAGCACCGAAGCCACCCGCCAGCACCTGGCCGACAGCGCCCTGACCCTGCGCAATGCCTTGGCGGCCAAAGTAGTGCGCCCCGGCTAAAAAGTAGCCAAAACAGCCACTTGCGCATATACAACATACGCAAGACGCTATTAATAAAGCAGCACAAACACGCCCAAAGGACGGAAATAAAGACCGCACATTAGCGTATATACGGTTTCCCAAATCGCCCGGAAATGGGACGCTTTGTAAGTTTTCTGACCCTTCCGTCCTTCCTGAAAGCGCACCATGATCTTCAACGGGTTACGCCATATGAGCATCGCCAAACGACTGGCCATGCTGAACATCAGCGCGCTGATCGGCCTGCTGGTACTGACCACCGTGTTCCTGACCTCTGAACGCCAGCTCATCATGGAAGAGCGCCAAAACAGCGTGCGCCAAGCGGTCGAGGTGGCCCACAGCTTGGTGGCCAACTACCACGGCCTGGTCGCGCAAGGCAAGGCCACCGATGCCGAGGCCCAGAAGCTTTCCATCGCCGCGCTGAAGGTCATGCGCTACAGCGGCAAGGAATACATGTGGATCAACGACATGCAGCCCACGATGGTGATGCACCCCATCAAACCCGAGCTAGACGGCAAGAGCCTGGCCGAGAACAAAGACCCCACCGGCAAACGCCTGTTTGTGGAGTTTGTGAACGTGGTCAAGGCCAATGGTGCGGGCTACGTCAACTACATGTGGCCCAAGCCCGGTAGCGAAAACCCGGTGCAAAAGGTGTCGTATGTCAAAGGCTTTGCGCCCTGGGGCTGGGTGATTGGCTCGGGCGTGTACATCGACACGGTAGACGCCACCATCCGGGGCCGGATCATCAGCTTTGGCGCGGGCACGCTGGTGCTGGTGGCACTGCTGCTGGGTCTGGGCATGCTGATTGCGCGCGGCCTGCTGGGCCAACTGGGCGGTGAGCCCGACTACGCGGCCGACATCACCGGCCACATGGCACGCGGTGATTTGTCTATCCCCATCAGCTTGCAGCCCGGCGACACCCACAGCCTGCTGCACGCCATCCACGGTATGCGCGACAGCATTGCCAACATCGTCGGCCAGGTGCGCAGCGGCACCGACAGCATCGCCGCCGCCGCCAGCGAAATCGCCCAAGGCAACAACGACCTGTCGGTACGCACCGAGCACCAGGCCAGCGAGCTGGAGAAAACCGCCTCGTCGATGGCGCACCTCACCACCACCGTGAAGCAAAACGCCGACAACGCCCGCCATGCCAGCCAGCTGGCCGCAGCCGCCTCGACCGTGGCCGTCAAGGGCGGCACCGTGGTGGCGCAAATTGTGGGCACGATGGGCACGGTGAACGCCAGCTCCAACAAGATCGTGGACATCATTGGCGTGATCGACGGCATTGCCTTTCAGACGAATATTTTGGCCCTGAATGCCGCCGTGGAAGCCGCCCGCGCGGGCGAGCAAGGCCGGGGCTTTGCGGTGGTGGCCAGCGAGGTGCGCTCGCTGGCACAGCGCAGCGCAGCCGCTGCCAAAGAGATCAAGACCCTGATCAACGAGTCGGTCAGCAACGTCGAGCACAGCACCCGGCTGGTCAACGACGCCGGCACCACCATGACCGAGGTAGTGCAAAGCGTAAAGCGCGTAACCGACATCATCAACGAGATCGCCGCCGCCAGCCAAGACCAGTCGCAGGGCATCGACCAGATCAACGGAGCCATCACCGCTATGGACGGCGTGACCCAGCAAAATGCTGCCCTGGTGGAAGAAGCCGCGTCCGCCGCCGAATCCATGCGCCACCAGGCCGAGCGTTTGTCGGAGCAGGTGAGCGTGTTCAAGCTAAAAAGCTAAGCGCTTGTGCTATCGGCCAGGGGCTTTTTTATTCAATGCGAAATATGCCTTTAACGCATATTTCACCTACGCAAGCAGCTATTTAAATAATAGCAACCACTAACGGTGTGCCAGCGCGGGTGGTGCAGTAAACACCGCCACCGCATCCACCAGATCTTGCGCCTGGGTGCGCATGCTGCTGGCGGCAGCTGCCATTTGCTCGACCAAAGCGGCGTTTTGCTGGGTGCTGCGGTCCATCTGGCCCACCGCATGCCCCACCTCGGACACCCCGGTGCTCTGCGCACGGCTGGCCTGGTTGATCTCGGCCATGATGCCGGTAACGCTGCCAATCGCCTCTACCACTTGGGCCATGGTGGCACCGGCTTTGTCCGCCAGCCGGCTGCCCTGCTCCACCCGGCTCACGCTGGCCGCAATCAGCAGTTTGATGGCTTTGGCGGCATCGGCACTGCGCCCGGCCAAGCTGCGCACCTCGCTGGCCACCACCGCAAAGCCCCGGCCCTGCTCGCCCGCGCGGGCGGCTTCCACGGCGGCATTCAGGGCCAGGATGTTGGTCTGGAAGGCGATGCCGTCGATCACGCTGATGATGTCGGCAATCTGGCGCGAGCTGTCGTTGATGCCGCGCATGGTCTGCACCACCTCGGTCACCACCGCGCCCCCCTGCTGCGCCACCTGGCTGGCACTTTGGGCCAGTTGGCTGGCGTGGGCGGCGTTCTGGGCGTTGTGCTGCACGGTGGCGCCCAGCTGCTCCATCGAGGCAGCGGTTTGCTGCAAAGCGCTGGCCTGCTGTTCGGTGCGCTCGCTCAGGTCCTGGTTGCCATGGGCGATCTCGGCGCTGGCGGTGGACACACTGTCTGCCCCCTGGCGCACGCTGGCCACCAGGCTGCGCAGGCTGGTTTGCATGGCTGCCAGCGCCTGCATCACCACCGCAATTTCGTTGCGCCCCGAGGTGTCGATATGCTGGTTTAAATCGCCCCGGGCCACGGCATGGGCCAGCGCCCCGGCCCGCAGCAGCGGAGCCGAAATACCCCGCATCAGCGCCCAGCCAAACCACATGGCAAACAGCAGGCCCAGCCCCATCGCCGCCAGACTGGCGTTGCGGATCGCGTGGTAGCGCTGCACCGCCTGGTGGTGGTCGCTGCCAGCTTCGTCTTGCAGCAGGCGGGTAAGGGCCTGGATGTCCTGGCTGATGGGGTTGAACAGCGCACTGAACTGGCCCAACACCAGCATCTGGGCGGGTAAAAAATCATCGTCGCGCAGCGCCGCCATCGTCGGCTGCAAGCCTTGCTGGATAAATTTTTGGCGTTTCGCGGTCAAGGCGCTGCGCAGACTATCGGCCCCGGCCGACAGAGGGGTGGCCTGCAAGGCATCCCAGGCCTGTAGCGACTGGGCGGTCAGGGCATCAATCTCTTTCAAATTTTTAGCCACCACCGCAGGCGATGACGAGTCGATCAGGGTGTCCGAAATCACCTGCCGCACCCGCATGGCCAAGAACTGGTAGTCGCCCAACGCAGCCACCGACTGCATGCGCTGCGTGTACATGGCCTCTACCACCGCGTTGGCCTGGACAATGCCCGTCAACCCCAATGAACCCACCGCCACCAGCAGGGCCGACAGCACGCCAACCAAGAGCATCAGCCGGGTGGATATTTTTAGATTTTTCATGCGCGCCCTTTACACCCCGTTACAACCAGAATCGGTTGGAGTGCACGGTAGCGCTGCAATGTGTCAGTTTTATTACGGGCCGGTGACGAATTTCCACGCCACGCTGCGTAGGCCGCAGCAATTACAGACTAGCGCAGCGTGAACACCGCGACGGCGGCGACCAGGTCGTCGGCCTGGCTCTTCATGCTGCTGGCTGCGGCGGCCATTTGTTCGACCAGGGCGGCGTTTTGCTGGGTCACGAGGTCAATCTGGCCGACCGCCTCACCGATTTGCGACACCCCGGCGCTTTGTTCACCGCTGGCGGCGCTGATTTCCCCCACGATTCCGGTCACCCGGCGGATTGCGCTGACCACCTCGGTCATGGTGGCCCCGGCTTTGTCCACCAGCACGGTGCCCTGCGCAACCCGGTCTACGCTGGCCGAGATCAGCAGTTTGATTTCTTTGGCCGCCTCGGCGCTGCGTCCGGCCAGGGAGCGCACCTCGCTGGCCACCACTGCAAAGCCCCGGCCTTGCTCCCCGGCACGGGCGGCTTCCACGGCGGCATTCAGCGCAAGAATATTCGTCTGGAAGGCGATGCCGTCGATCACGCCAATGATGTCGGCAATGCGCTTGGAGCTGTCGTTGATGCCCTGCATGGTGGTCACCACCTCGGCCACCACCTCGCCACCTTGCACAGCCACGGCACTGGCACGCAGGGCCAATTGGTTGGCTTCGGCGGCACTGTCGGCGTTTTGCCGCACGGTGGCGCTCATCTGTTCCATGGACGCAGCGGTTTCCTCCAGGGAGCTGGCTTGCTGTTCGGTGCGGGCACTCAGGTCGTGGTTGCCCTGGGCGATTTCGGCGCTGGCAGACGCCACCTGCTCCGAGCCCTGGCGGACCTGGGTGACGAGCTGCACCAGGCTGGCTTGCATGCTCTGCAACTGGGCCATCAGGCTGGTGGTGTCGCCAGCCCGCAGCCGGATGGTGACCCCCAGGTTGCCCGACGCCACGCTCTGGGCCAATTGGGTGGCCGTGCCGGGTTCGGCGCCGAGCTGGAGCACGATGGAGCGGGTGATCAAGGCCCCGGCCACCGCCGCCAACAGTACGCTGAATACGCCAAAGCCGATCAGCAGTATGCGGGCCCCGTTGTAGCTTTCCATCGCCGAGTCAAATTCTTCCGTGCTAAGGGTTTGCTGCAAATGGATGTTCTCGGCGATGGCCTCTTGCCAGAGCGTGTTGGCCGGGCCAGCCTCTTTGAGCAGCAGGGCAACAGCCTCGGCAGCCTTGTCGGCCATGCCGAATGCAATCACCTGGTTGTTCAGCGCACGGGAAACTTCGGCGGCATGTGCAATCTTGGCCCGCAGAGTCTTGCCGGCCTCGCTGGGGGGAAACTTGTTCAACGCCTCCCACGAGGCGTCATAGCTGCTGCGCGCCTCGGCGATTTTGAGCATCTCGCGGTCTTTGCTGGCTTTGTCATCCAGTAGCACAACGGTGCGGATGACCCGGGCAACAATGTGTACACCCTGCGACAAGGCGGAGTTGATCTCGATCTTGACGTTATTGACCTTCACCACGTCCTGCAAGTCGTGCGCCACACCGGCCAGCTTGTGCAAGGCCAGAGCGACCGATAGCAGCGATAGCAACACCACTAAACCAAAACCAAAACTCAGACGGGTGCTGACTTTAAAGGCAGAAAGTTGCATGGGATGCTCCTTTAGACGAGGGTAAAAAGCTATCGCAAGTACTTTCTTGCGATAGCTTTAACTGTGCGCCATCAAGGTAACACGTAACTTATCGTAAAGATGATCTCCATACGATTGGTTACAAATAGCCAGCCTTTGGCCAGGGTTATTTCCAGGTCAGGCCGCAGCATCCGCCACATAAAATAATAGCTGCTAGCGCCCATCTGGTGGGCGCTAGCAGCTAAAAACATACTCCGACACGAGCGCGTGCCAGCAAGCGCTGACGAACCTCAGCGCGACGCGATCCGCGCCAACCCGCCGCCCACGGGTAATACAAATACCGCCACCGCATCCACCAGATCTTGTGCCTGGGTGCGCATGCTGCTGGCGGCGGCGGCCATTTCTTCGACCAGGGCAGCGTTTTGCTGGGTGGTCTGGTCCATCTGGGTCACGGCCTCGCCCACCTGGGACACGCCCAGGCTTTGCTCACGGCTGGCGGCACTGATCTCGCCCATGATGTCGGTGGCGCTGCGGATGGCCGCTACCACCTCGGCCATGGTGGCCCCGGCTTTATCGACCAGCACCGTGCCCTGGGCCACCCGGTCCACACTGGCCGAAATAAGCTGCTTGATTTCCTTGGCCGCATCGGCACTGCGCCCGGCCAGGCTGCGCACTTCGCTGGCCACCACCGCAAAGCCCCGGCCCTGCTCGCCCGCACGGGCGGCTTCCACGGCGGCATTCAGCGCCAGGATGTTGGTCTGGAAGGCGATGCCGTCGATCACGCTAATGATGTCGGCAATCTTTTTCGAGCTGGCATTGATACCCTGCATGGTGGTCACCACCTCGGCCACCACCTCGCCACCCTGCACCGCCACTTCGCTGGCGCGCCGGGCCAGTTGGTTGGCCTGGGCCGCGCTGTCAGCGTTTTGCCGCACGGTGGAACCCAGCTCTTCCATCGACGCAGCGGTTTGCTCCAGCGCGCTGGCCTGGTGCTCGGTGCGGGCACTCAGGTCGTGGTTGCCCTGGGCGATTTCGGCACTGGCGGTGGACACGCTTTCCGAGCCTTGGCGCACGGTGGACACAACCTGCGACAGGCTGGCCTGCATGGCGGCCAGGGCCTGCATGACCACCGCCACTTCGTCTGTACCCGAGGTGTCGATGGACTGGTTCAAGTCGCCCCGGGCCACGGCATTGGCCACTTCGCCCGCCCGCAGCAATGGCCGGGTGATGCTGCGCATCAGCGTGTACCCAAACAGGGCGGCAAACACGATCCCCAATGCGATAGCTCCCAGGAATGTGGCCCGGATGGTGGTGTAGCGGAGCACCGCATCCTCAAAGTCGTTCTGGGTGTCGGCCTTGGTCAGGGCCAGCAGGTTGCCTATATCCACAAACACCGGGTCGAACAAATCGCCAAACTTGCGCACTGCCAGCACCCGCGCAGTGGCCACGTCCTCATCGGCCAGGGCCTGGAGTGCGGGGCGCAGTCCTTCTTGCATGATCTTTTGTTGTTTGGCGGCAATCGCCTTGACCAGCGCATCGCCCTCGGGCCCCATGGGCGCGGCTTGCAGCGTGACCCAGAGTTTGTCGACTTTGAGGATGTTGGCCTCGGCTTCGGCCGTGGCTTTGGCGATTTTCTCGGGCACGGGGGACAGCAGCGCATTGGAGATAAGCTGCCGGTTACGCATGGTCAAAAACTGGAATTCGGCCACCGCACTTTGGGTTTGCATGCGGTCCGTCACCATCGTCTGCATGGCCGCATTGGACTTGGCAAGCCCCAGCAAACCCACACTCCCAATCGCAACCAATAACGCCGACAACATCCCGACCAGCACCAGCAACCGGGTAGATATTTTGAGATTTTTCATGCGTATCGTCTTTGTTGCCAAATGTAAGTGGCCACCAGAATACACTGGATTGCCACTTATTCTGGCCATCAAACAAAGGCGAATACCCCCTCCAAGGGTTTTACCGGATACATCGCTTAGCACCGCAAAAAACCACAAAAACCATAGCGCCTAGCGCAATTGGCACTTGCGCTAGCAACCTAAAAAGCCTGTAAAACTTCTGCCAAACAAGGTCAAAAGTCGTGGGGGCGGGCCAAGCTGGCCACCACTTTCAAATGGCCGCTAAAGGACGCAGGCAATGACACCTCAGATGTAACGCAATTCACGGAATGGCTGGTCAGAATGACCTAAAACACATTGCCCAACCGTAAAAACAACTCTTCCAGGGAGGCCGTGGAACCAGCTTTGCCGAGTCACTCGTGTAACCCTTGCGTGGCGACAGGGGGATATGCGTCAAAACTTCGGCATGCCCTTCATACCGCCCATGCGCTTGATCATCTTCATCATGCCGCCACCCTTCATCTTCTTCATCATGTCTTGCATCTGGCCAAACTCGTTGAGCATGCGGTTCACCTCTTGCACTTGCACACCAGCACCGGCGGCGATGCGGCGCTTGCGGGTGGCTTTGATCAGGTCGGGCTTGCGGCGCTCCAGCGGGGTCATGCTGTAGATGATGCCCTCCTTGCGGCGGATGTCGCGCTCGGCCTTGTCCATGTCCATCGCCCCGGCTTTGGCGGCCATCTGGGCGGGCAGTTTGTCCATCAGGCTAGACAGGCCACCCATCTGCTTCATCTGCTGGATCTGGCTTAAAAAGTCGTTCAGGTCAAAGCTTTCACCGCTTTTGACCTTGGCGGCCAGCTTTTGCGCCGCCGCCATATCGACCCCGGCGGTGACCTGCTCAACCAGAGCCAGGATGTCGCCCATGCCCAGCACCCGCCCGGCGTGGCGTTCGGCATCGAACACTTCCAGCCCGTCGATCTTTTCGCTGGTGCCGGCAAACTTGATCGGCACGCCAGTCACATGGCGCACCGACAGGGCCGCGCCGCCGCGTGAGTCGCCGTCGGTCTTGGTGAGGATGATGCCGGTCAGCGGCAGCGCATCGGAGAAGGCCCGGGCGGTGTTGATCGCATCCTGGCCCTGCATGGCATCGACCACAAACAGGGTTTCCACCGGCTTGAGGAAGGCGTGCAGCTCGGTGATTTCGCGCATCAGCACTTCGTCGATGGCCAAGCGACCGGCGGTATCGACCAGCAGCACGTCAAAGTAGTGCTTGCGGGCGTAGTCGATGGCGGCGGCGGCAATATCCAGCGGTTTCTGGTCGGGCGTGCTGGGGAACCACTCGGCCCCGGCTTGCTGGGTGACCATCTTGAGCTGCTCGATGGCCGCCGGGCGGTACACGTCGCCGGACACGGTGAGCACTTTCTTTTTGCGCTTTTCGATCAGGTGCTTGGCCAGCTTGGCGGTGGTGGTGGTTTTACCCGCTCCCTGCAAACCGGCCATCAGGATCACGGCGGGCGGCTGGGCGGCCAGATTGATGTCGCTGACCCCCTCGCCCATCGTGCGGCTGAGTTCGCGGTTGACGATGCCCACCAACGCCTGCCCGGGCGAGAGTGAGCCCATCACCTCTTGGCCCAGCGCCTTTTCTTTCACCCTGGCGATGAAGTCTCGCACCACCGGCAGGGCCACGTCGGCCTCCAGCAGGGCCATGCGCACTTCGCGCAGCATGTCGGCCACGTTGGACTCGGTGATACGGGCCTGGCCCCGGATTTCTTTGACCAGGCGGGAGAGTTTGTCGGTAAGGGCGGAGGCCATAAAGAAGTGTCCGGGGAGGGTTGTGCAGGCGACGAAGGGGGAAAGAAAGGGGAAAGGCTGAAACGCTAAACTTGTCTGATGATTTTAACGACCGCGCCCCTTGCCACCGTGCTGCTGTTTGCCGCCACGGCGCTGGCTTACGCTGTGCCTGCGGTGGGTGCTGCACGCTTGAGCATGCGCGCCAGCCGGGCGGCGCTGTGGCTGGCCTGGCTGCTGCACGCACTGGTGCTGAGCCTGGGCCTGTTTGGCATGCCGCCGCGCTTTGGCTTTGCGCCCGCGCTGTCGGTCACCGCCTGGCTGGTGCTGACGGTGTACGCAGTAGAAACCCATTTATTTCCCCAATTGCAAGCCCGCTGGGCACTGGCCGGGCTGGGCGCGGTGGCGGTGCTGCTGGCGCTGCTGTTCCCCGGCACGCCGCTGCACGAAATGGCCTCGCCCTGGTTGCCGCTGCACTGGGCGCTGGGCATTGCCTCGTACGGCCTGTTTGCCGCCGCCGTAGTGCATGCCTGGCTGATGACCCGGGCAGAACAACAAATGCGCAAAGCCGCCGACTCGGCCAGCGGTATCCCGCTGCTGACGCTGGAGCGGCTGACGTTCCGGCTGGTGAGTGCCGGCTTTGTACTGCTATCGGCCACGCTGCTGGTGGGCTGGCTGTTTGGCGAGCAGCTCTACGGCGTGCACGGCTGGCGCTGGAGCCACAAGACCGTGTTTTCGGCACTTTCATGGCTGACCTTTGCGGTGCTGCTGCTGGGCCGCAGCCGCTTTGGCTGGCGCGGCCGCAAAGCAGTGCGGGTGCTGTACGCCGGGGCCGGGCTGCTGCTGCTGGGCTATGTGGGCTCGCGCTTTGTGCTGGAAGTAGTGCTGGGGCGGGTCACATGAAGCTGCTGGTGGTCTTACTGGCCGTGCTGTTGGGCGTGTGGCTGTGGCGCTCCAAGCGGGTGGCGGCCAAGCGCCCCCCGCCCGGCAAGCCATCTACCGCGTTGCAAAACATGCTGCCCTGCAAAGTCTGCGGCGTGCTGTTGCCCGCGACCGAGGCCCTGACCACCGCGCACGGCAGCTACTGCGGCCCGGCACACCAGCGACAGGCCGAGCAGGCCCAGCGGTGACCCCCGCCAGCCTTGCAGCCCCACTGGTGGAGCCCGACCCGCTGGCGCTGGGCCGGGTGTGGTACGGGTTCATGACAGCCCGGGTAACGATTGCGCTGGCCATTCTGGTTTGGCATGGTGCACTGCTAGCGCTGGGGCAGACGGTATCGCCCTGGTTGCTGCTGCTGTGCAGCGGCTACCTGGCCAGTGCCCTGGTGCTGCGCCTGACCGGCCGGCCCAGCCGCACCGAGCGGCTCGCCACGCGCTTCTGGATCGGCACGGTGGGAGCAGATGCCCTGGTGTTCTCCACGCTGCAATTGATGCAGTCGGCAGGCAACATCAACTACAGCCCGTTGCTGGGCGTGCCGGTACTGCTGGCCGCCGTACTGGGCACCCGGGCCATCGCCCTGGGCACGGCGGCGGGCATGACGCTGCTGTTGCTGCTGCTAGACATCTGGAAACTGAGCCACCGCCAAGCCGGTGACGAAGCCACCCTGCTGATGCAAAGTGGCCTGACCGGTATGGGCTATTTTGTGGTGGCCTTCCTGGTCAACCAACTGGCCGCCCGGCTGGAGCGCGAAGAGCAACTGGCCCTGCGCAGCCAGATGGACGCGCAGCTGCAAACCCGGGTCAACGAACTGGTGATTGAAAGCCTGACCGATGGCGTGCTGGTGGTCGATGTCCACGGCCACACCCGCGCAGCCAACCCGGCGGCCCGGCTGCTGCTGGGCACCGACAGCAGCACCGGCCCCGGGCCCTTGCAACTGGGTAGCCAGCCCGGCTGGCAGGGGCTGATGGCGCTGGCGCAAAAAACCTTTGCCGACGAAACCAGCCAGCAGGCCGACATCCGGCTCCAGCACACCGGCCGCAGCCCGCGCCGGGTGCGGGTGCGCACCCGCATGACCGCCGCCTTCGAGGGCCAGGCCGACAGCCTGTGCGTGATGTTTTTGCACGATCTGCGCGAGATGGAGGCCCGGCTGCGCACCGAGAAAATGGCCGCTATGGGCCGTATGTCGGCCGCCGTGGCCCATGAAATCCGCAACCCGCTGGCGGCCATCAGCCAAGCCAACGCCTTGCTGGAAGAAGACCTGAGCGACCCGGCCCAGCAGCGGCTGACCACGATGGTGCGGCACAACGCCCAGCGGCTGTCCAAAATTGTCGATGAGGTACTGGAGATTGCCCGCGTGCCCCCACTGCCGGGGCCGCACAACCCGCCCGTGCAGACCAAGTTGGACGAATCGATAGACGCGGTATGCCGCGACTGGTCACAGCAAGACCCGGCGCGGCGCGAGGCGCAGGTGGCGCTGGGCACGCTGGGTTTGCCGGTGGACTTTGACCCCGACCACCTGCGCCGCGTGCTGGTCAACCTGCTGGACAACGCCCACCGCTACGCCAGCGGGCAAGCCGATGCCATCCAGGTGAGCACCCACCTTGCGGCCAATCGGCAATCCAGCCTGCTGGTGTGGAGCGATGGCACGCCGATGGAGCAGGCGGTGGAACAGCATTTGTTCGAGCCTTTTTTCAGCTCCGAGAGCCGATCCAGTGGTTTGGGTCTGTATATTTGCCGGGAACTGTGCGAGCGCCACCGGGCCACCATCGGCTACCAGCGCGCCACCCGGCAGCGCAACGGTCTGGCGGTGCCGGGCAATGAATTTTTTGTGCAGTTTCGTCCGCCCAAACCCAGCACGCTGGTGGCGCGGCCTTTTGACATCCAGCCGGTCTGACCCATCCCCCTCCCCCCATGGCCCAGCCCCCTTCCCAGCCTGCCGCATCCGTCCTGGTGGTGGACGACGAGCCCGACCTGCGTACCCTGTACGAGTTGACCTTGCTGCGCGAGGGCTACCGCATCGACACCGCCGCCGACCTGCAAGAAGCCCGCGTGTTGCTGGACACCCAGCGCTTTGACGTGGTGATCACCGACATGCGCCTGCCCGACGGCTTGGGGATTGCCCTGCTGCACAGCCTGAAAGCCCAGCAGCGGCCCGAGCGCGTGATCGTCATGACCGCCTACGGTTCGGCCGAAAACGCGGTTGAAGCCCTGAAAGCCGGGGCCTTCGACTACCTGACCAAGCCGGTAGACCTGAAGCAGTTTCGCGCCGTGGTGGCCTCCGCCATCCAAGATCCCCGCCAGGCCACGCGGCCCACAATTAGTAGTGAAAAAGCTATTCCACGCATATCTGACGGGCGGGAGGCGCTACAAAAATTAGTAGGCACATCTGAGGCCATGCAGCTGGTCAAGCAACGCATCGTCAAGGTGGCCCGCAGCATGGCGCCAGTGCTGGTGCGCGGTGAATCCGGCACCGGCAAAGAGCTGGTGGCCCAGGCCCTGCACGCCAACAGCCACCGCGCCGCCGGGCCGCTGGTGGCGGTGAATTGCAGCGCCATCCCCGAGAATCTGCTGGAGGCCGAGTTTTTTGGGGCCAAAAAAGGCTCGTACACCGGTGCCGTGCAAGACCGGCCGGGCTACTTCCAGGCGGCCCGCGACGGCACCCTGTTTCTGGACGAAATCGGCGACCTGCCACTGGCCATGCAGTCCAAGCTGCTGCGCGCCATCCAGGAGCGCAGCGTGCGCCCGCTGGGCTCCACCCAGGAGGACGCGGTGGACGTGCGCATCGTCAGCGCCACCCACAAAGACCTAGCCGCCGATGTGAAGGCCGGGCGCTTCCGGCAAGACCTGTACTACCGGCTAAACGTGATCGAGATCGCCGTGCCCCCGCTGCGCGAGCGCCGGGGCGACCTGCCCGCGCTGTGCGAGGCGCTACTGGCCCGCATAGCCCAGGAATCCGGCATGCCGGTGCCCCTGCTGTCGCCCGAGCTGCTGGCGCAACTGGCCAGCCACCCCCTGAGCGGCAATGTGCGCGAGCTGGAAAACCTGCTGCACCGCGCCGTGGCGATGGGCGATGGCGACGCCTTGCACGTCGATTTCGACCCCGACTTCGATGCCACCGAGCCGGCTCCGTTGGCAGAAATCCCAGCCGCCTTAGCCCCCCCCGCCGAAATCCCCAGCGATCTGCAAGCCTTTTTGGACCAGCAAGAGCGCGACATTTTGGTCAAGGTGCTGAGTGAAACGGGCTTTAACCGCACCGCCACCGCCCAGCGCCTGGGCCTGAGCCTGCGCCAGATCCGCTACCGCATCGAACGCCTGAACATCGCCACCCCGCAAGACAATGAACCCCAAGACCCCTGATCACCACGCGGCAGCACAAGCCCCGCTGTGGCACAACGGCTGGTACCGGTTTGCCCGGCAGCAGCCGTCGCCCAACTTCGGCCCCAGGCCCGAGGGCGCGCGCACCGACCTGGTGGTGCTGCATTCCATCAGCCTGCCGCCAGGCCAGTACGGCGGCGACGCGGTGCAGGCCCTGTTTGGCAACACGCTGGACTGGAGCGCCCACCCGTACTTTGAAAGTATCCGGGGCCTACAGGTATCGGCCCACTTCTACATCCGCCGCCAAGGCGAGCTGTGGCAGTTTGTGAGCGCCAACAACCGGGCCTGGCACGCCGGGGCCTCGCAGTACCGGGGCCGCAGCAACTGCAACGACGACTCGATCGGCATCGAACTCGAAGGCCTGGAGGGCGAAGCCTTCGAGCCGGAGCAATACGACACCCTGGTCAGCCTGCTGGCCGCGCTGCGCCCCAGCTACCCCATCCACTTTGTCGCAGGCCACGAGCACATCGCGCCAGGCCGCAAACACGATCCGGGGGCCGGATTCACTTGGGCAGTAGTGCAGCGCGGCACGGGCTGGGATGCGCGTTGCTTTCCATCGGCGGCGCAAATATAAAAAATGTAACAATGCGGGCCCTTTCAGCGCAACACAAGTCGCAATGGATGCCACGCAGAACCAAGCACTGCGCCGTTTTGCGGGGCAAATGCGCTGCCAAGCCGCTTGTTTATTGGGTGCGCATACCGCACGCCTGATCGGGTAAGGCTTACCGGGCGATTCCAGCCACAGGGGCTGAAAACCCCTACCCACCCACAGCCGTCCAACGCAAGATACACTACCGGTAGTGGCTTGAATTGATTGCAGACCCTATATATAGTGTCTCCCTTGTATCACCAAGTCCCCCCTTTTTCACGGCACAGATAAGCGGCCTACCGTTTTTTGCGTAGCGCCATCGTCCGTTTTAGTCCGCTATTCCCATACCGTCCTCCTCCCGTCAGACCTCAAGGAAACCATGCAAACTGCATTGAACACCCCCGCCGCCGTCCCGTCGCAGCAACCGGCCCTGCATTCCAGCGACCGCAGCGACACCAGCGCGCCCGAGATGCTGGCGCACTACCAGATCATCCGCCGCAACGGCGCGGTCGTGCCTTTTGAGCCGAGCAAAATTGCCATCGCCATGATGAAGGCCTTTTTGGCCGTGCATGGCACGCAGGGCGCGGCTTCGGCCAGCGTGCGCGAAATAGTAGACACGCTGACGCAAGGTGTTGTGCGCGCCTTGGTGCGCTCGCGCCCCGGTGGCGGCACGTTCCACATTGAAGACGTGCAAGACCAGGTAGAGCTCGGCCTGATGCGTGGCGGCCACCATGAAATCGCCCGCGCCTACGTGCTGTACCGCGAGCGCCACACCCAAGAGCGCGCCAAACAAGTCACCGATATGGCCCCCGCAGCCCCCGTGATGCATGTCATCGACGGCGACCAGCGCGTGGCACTCGACACCGCCCGCCTGCAACAGCTGATTGAACAGGCCTGCGCCGGCCTGGGTAGCGAAGTCACCGCCGCCCCCATCGTGGCCGAGACCATGCGCAACCTGTACGACGGCGTGCCCATGGAAGAGGTTTACAAGGCCGCCATCCTGGCCGCCCGTACCCTGATCGAAACCGATCCCGACTACACCTACGCCACCGCCCGCCTGCTGCTGCACACCATCGCCAAAGAGGTGCTGGGTGCCGACCTGACACAGGCCGAGCTGGCCGCGAAATATGTGGACTACTTCCCCAAGTACATCCAGAAAGGCGTGGACAACGAGCTGCTGGATACCGCCCTGCTGACCTACGACCTACCCCGGCTGGCCGCCGCCCTGAAACCTCAGCGCGACCTGCAATTTGACTACCTGGGCCTGCAAACCCTGTACGACCGCTACTTCCTGCACGTGCGCAAGACCCGCATCGAGCTGCCCCAGGCGTTCTTCATGCGCGTGGCGATGGGCCTGGCGCTCAATGAAACCAACCGCGAAGCCCGTGCCATCGAGTTCTACGAAGTCATGTCGTCGTTCGACTTCATGTCCAGCACGCCCACGCTATTCAACAGCGGCACGCTGCGCCCCCAGCTCTCCAGCTGCTACCTGACCACGGTGCCCGACGATCTGGACGGCATCTATGAATCCATCAAGGAAAACGCGCTGCTGTCGAAGTTTGCTGGCGGCCTGGGCAACGACTGGACCCGCGTGCGCGCCCTGGGCAGCCACATCAAGGGCACCAACGGCGAATCCCAAGGCGTGGTGCCCTTCCTGAAGGTCGTCAACGACACCGCTGTGGCGGTGAACCAGGGCGGCAAGCGCAAGGGCGCGGTCTGCACCTACCTGGAGACCTGGCACCTGGACATCGAAGAATTCCTAGAGCTGCGCAAGAACACCGGCGATGACCGCCGCCGCACCCACGACATGAACACCGCCAATTGGGTGCCCGATCTGTTTATGCGCCGCGTCATGGAAGGCGGCAACTGGACCCTGTTCTCGCCCAACAACGTGCCCGATCTGCACGACAAGTTTGGCGCCGAGTTCGAGATCGCCTACGTAGCCTACGAAGCCCGTGCCCTGCGCGGCGAAATCAAGCCTTCGCGCACTCTGCCCGCCAGCGACCTGTGGCGCAAGATGCTGACCATGCTGTTTGAAACCGGCCACCCATGGATCACCTTCAAGGATGCCTGCAATGTGCGCAGCCCCCAGCAACACGCTGGCGTGGTGCACTCCAGCAACCTGTGTACCGAGATCACCCTAAACACCAGCGACACCGAAACCGCCGTCTGCAACCTGGGTTCAGTGAACCTGCTGCAACACATCAAGAATGGCGCCCCCGATGCCAACGGCACCGTATCCAAGATTCTTGACCACGCCAAGCTGCAAAAGACCATCACCACGGCCATGCGCATGCTGGACAACGTGATCGACATCAACTACTACGCCGTCACCAAGGCCCGCACCTCCAACATGCTGCACCGCCCCGTCGGACTGGGCCTGATGGGCTTCCAGGACAGCCTGTACGAACTGCGCATCCCCTACGCCAGCGAAGCCGCCGTGGCGTTTGCCGACACCTCGATGGAAGCCATCTGCTACTTCGCGTACTGGGCTTCCAGCGAACTGGCCAAAGAGCGCGGCCAGTACTCCAGCTACAAGGGCTCGCTGTGGGACCAAGGCATCCTGCCGCTGGACACCCTGGACATGCTGGCCAAGGCCCGTGGCGGCTATGTGGATGTAGACCGCTCCGCCACCCTGGACTGGGGAAGCCTGCGCCAAAAAATCCAGGCAGACGGCATGCGCAACTCCAACTGCGTCGCCATTGCGCCCACCGCCACCATCTCCAACATCATTGGCGTGGATGCGTCGATCGAGCCCTGCTTCGGCAACCTGTCGGTCAAATCGAATCTATCGGGTGAATTCACCGTCATCAACAGCTACCTGGTGCACGACTTGAAGCGCCTGGGCCTGTGGGACAACGTGATGCTGATGGACCTGAAGCACTTTGACGGCTCACTGCAATCCATCGACCGCGTGCCGAACGAAATCAAGGCGCTGTACCGCACCGCGTTTGAAGTCGAAACCACCTGGTTGGTCGAAGCCGCATCGCGCCGCCAGAAGTGGATTGACCAGGCCCAGTCGCTGAACATCTATATGGCAGGAGCCTCGGGCAAAAAGCTCGACGACACCTACAAACTGGCCTGGACGCGTGGCCTGAAAACCACCTACTACCTGCGCACCCGCAGCGCCACGCACGTCGAAAAATCGACCGTAGCCGCAGGCCGCATGAACGCGGTGTCTTCGGGCCAAGCCCCCGGCCAAGCCATGAGCGCCATTGACACCGCTGCCATGGCCGCACGCCAGCAAATGAACGCTGAGGCCCTTAGCACAAGCCCCGCCACAGACATCAAGTTTTGCGCCATTGACGACCCCGGCTGCGAAGCCTGCCAATAAACCCGTCCATCAGCGGGCCAGTCCGGCCACCATCGCACCGTAAAACCGTGGTTTTTACGGTGCGATACCGCAAGAAAAATCCTTCAAAACAGCCGCATTGGAAATGAATACTTTTCATTTTCCAGTGATGCTCTCATAATCCTAGCATTGGAAAAACTATGTTGACCTGGGACGAAGAAGTCAAGCCCCCATCGCCATCGGCAGCCCCCCTCGGTTTACCCACCAACCGGGAGGAACAACACGCTGTTTTTACGACCGCTGCGCCCACGACTATGGCCACCGCAACCGCCCACGTCGCCGTGCAAGCCACTGCGGCCCGGCGTGTAAATGCCGCCGACAAGCGCATCATCAACGGCCAGACCGACGTTAACCAGTTGGTGCCGTTCAAGTACAAATGGGCCTGGGAAAAGTACCTCGCCTCGTGCGCCAACCACTGGATGCCCCAAGAGGTCAACATGACCCGCGACATCGCCCTATGGAAAGACCCGAATGGCCTGACCGAAGACGAACGCCGCATCGTCAAACGCAACCTTGGCTTCTTTGTCACCGCCGACTCGCTGGCAGCCAACAACATCGTGTTGGGCACCTACCGCCACATCACCGCCCCCGAGTGCCGCCAGTTCCTGCTGCGCCAGGCGTTTGAAGAGGCCATCCACACCCACGCCTACCAGTACATCGTGGAGTCGCTGGGCCTGGACGAGAGCGAAATCTTCAACGCCTACAACGAAGTCGCGTCGATCCGCAACAAAGACCAGTTCCTGATCCCCTTCATCGAAGCGATCATGGACCCCAACTTCCATACCGGCACGCCCGAAAACGACCAGACCCTGCTCAAGTCGCTGATCGTGTTCGCCTGCCTGATGGAGGGCCTGTTCTTCTACGTTGGTTTCACGCAGATTCTGGCCCTGGGTCGCCAAAACAAGATGACCGGTGCGGCAGAGCAGTACCAGTACATCCTGCGCGACGAGTCTATGCACTGCAACTT
Organism: Rhodoferax sp. LB1P47; assembly: GCF_056521445.1. Classification (NCBI taxonomy): domain Bacteria; kingdom Pseudomonadati; phylum Pseudomonadota; class Betaproteobacteria; order Burkholderiales; family Comamonadaceae; genus Rhodoferax; species Rhodoferax sp. LB1P47. The sequence goes on from NZ_JBWMAU010000024.1 coordinate 20,719, forward strand.
CGGCATCGACCTGATCAACCAGCTCAAGCTGGAAAATCCGCATCTGTGGACCGCCGAATTCAAGGCAGAAATCAAAGACCTATTTATGCGCGCCGTCGAGCTGGAATACCAGTACGCCGAAGACACCATGCCGCGTGGCGTGCTGGGCATGAACGCCTCTATGTTCAAGGGCTACCTGCGCTACATCGCCAACCGCCGCGCCACCCAGATCGGCCTGGAAGCCTGCTTCCCGCACGAAGAAAATCCGTTTCCCTGGATGAGCGAGATGATCGACCTGAAGAAAGAGCGCAACTTCTTTGAAACCCGCGTGATTGAATACCAATCGGGCGGCGCGCTTTCCTGGGATTGAACGCCATCACTCCCATGCTTTTAAATACCGCACACACCCCGCCCCGCACCCAGGTGCAGGCTGGTCTTTGTGCTCCCGAGTCCATGGTGCTGGGCAACCGCCCAACACCATGCATCGCTCTATGCCAAACAATCGGCATAAAGTGCTCTTTGTAAACAGATCAAGGAGAAAATAATGGCAACTGCAAAAAACCCGGCCGCAAAGAAGGCCGCCCCCGTAAAAGCTGCGGCACCCACCAAGGTTGTCGCTGCAAAAAAAGTAGCCCCGGCTAAAACCGTCGCAAAAACCGTAGCCGCAAAAGCAGCACCCGTCAAAGCGGCACCGGCTAAGAAGCTTGCAGCAGCAGCACCAGCAAAAAAAGCGGTGGCTGTCAAAGCAACCCCACTCAAAGCTCCTGCCGCAGTAGCAAAGGCTGCACCAGCAAAAGTTGCATCGGTCAAAGCCGCAGCAACCAAGGCCGCACCCGCAAAGAAGGCTGCAACGGCCAAGCCTGTAGCGACCAAGACGGTCGCCGCCAAAGCCGCACCCGTGAAAGCAGCACCGGCCAAGAAGGCCGCAGCCCCTGCACCGAAAGCGGCCGCGCCAGCCAAAAAAGCAGCGGTCGCCAAAACGGTTGCGGTTGTCGCCAAAGCGGCTCCCGCCAAAAAAGCGAGCCCTAAAGCAGTAGCCCCTAAAGCAGCGGCCAAGAAGTCGTCCAAAGCACAAGCCGCCAAGCCCGCCTCGGCACCAGCGTCGGCATCGGCCCAAACGACCCTGAATCCGCAAGCAGCGTGGCCCTTCCCGACCGCCAACAAGCCCTGACCGGATAAGCTTGATCCGTCTCAGGCTCGGTATCGCAAGATACCGAGCCTTTTTTATGCCCGGCTGCGATCGGATGCCATTAACGTGAAACAACTTTCATGGCTCGGGGTGCTTTGCACCCGAGTCCATGCAAGTCAGGGATAAAAAGCCAACAAGCGGTAGCCCACGATGCGGCCCTTATCGGGGTTATCGGTGACCCGCAGATCCACCGAGGTCGCCCACTCGCGCCCGGCAAACAGCACCCGGGATGCTGCCCCCAATTCGACGGGTGTCAGAACCCGCCGAAACACCGCCTGCTCATCACTATCGGTCAGCATAAATTCGATAGCGGGCATCGCCACGTCTTGCATGGACTGGTTTTTCAACACCATGTTCAAGCGGTAGGCATCCTCGTTTTGCAACGCACTCAACGCGGAGCTGTCGATCACGATCGCCTCGATGTGCCGCAGGGCTTGTACGGCACAGCCCATTTGCGTACACAGGGACTGCAACCACGGCTTGGTTTCAGGCCATGTTGCGGCCAAACGGTCACGACCATAGACAATGCCTTGCAGGCCAAGGCTCAGCAATAGGAGCACCGCAGCTCCCGCCCAAAGCCCTCGCAGAAAGGTGCGCTGTGCAGCCGGCGGCGAAACCGGTGCCCGGATAAAAGAGTAGACCCCGAGATCCTCATCCGCAGCGAGAATTGGTTCGGGCACAAGCAGGGGAAGATCGTCCGCCTTTATCACCGACATGGCTTCGGACACCAGAGTCTCAATAGGCATCATCGGCACGGGTTCAGAAAGCAGCCCCGCCGTCGATGCCAGCCGCACAGGAGGCGGGGCCTCCGGCGGCTCCGGCACCAACGCAGGCAAAACAGGTGCGGATGGGGGTTCGATCACCGAGGACTCCAGCTCCGCTGAAGTCCACTCCGGCATGTGGGCCACCGCAGGAGGCGCCATCGGGATATCCGGCAACAGGTCTAGTGACGGAGGAAACTGGTGTTCGGCATCACCCTGCTGGAGATCGTCGGATGCATCGAATATTTCGGCGCAATGTCCGCAGCGTACCCAGCCTTCAGAGATTCGAAGCTGGTCAGGAACTACCTTAAACAGTGTCCCGCACACCGGGCAACGCGTAATCAAGGCCATAGTCTGCGGGTCCCGTGCACAAACCTACACAAGTAAACGCCTAGAAGCGCGCGGTCATCAAGACCCAGCCGTCTTCACCGTCTGACACCTCAAGTGCTGCATACGGGGCATACGCAGCCTTCAATTCGTCTGTCTGGCGCTCCAGGATACCGGCCAGCACCAAGGACCCGCCAGGAGCCACATGCGCGCACAGCAAGGGGGCCAGCACCTTTAGCGGTGTCGCCAGAATGTTGGCCAGTACCGTGCCGTATAGGCCTTGTGTCTGGTCCGGCAAGCCGGCCTTGAGCTGCACATGGTTGGCATGGGCATTGAGCACGGTGGACTGCACTGCTGCATCGTCAATATCGACCGCGTCGATATCGGTCGCGCCGAACTTGGCAGCGCCGATCGCCAAAATACCCGAACCACAGCCGTAATCTAGCACCCGGGCCAAACTACCCGCGTCCTGGCGGGCAATCCAGCGTAAACACATACGGGTAGTAGGGTGGGTGCCCGTGCCAAAAGCCAGGCCAGGATCCAGACGAATAACACGTGTCGCCTGGGCCGGTGGTTCGTGCCAGGTCGGCACAATCCAGAACTCTGGCGTGATGTCTACCGGCGTGAACTGCGACTGCGTCAGGCGCACCCAGTCTTGCTCGGGCACAGGGACGATACCCAGCAGCTCACAACCCGCAAAAAAGTCTTGCGCTGCGAGAACGCCAGCGGCATCACGCGCCAGCGCCTCGGTTTCAAACAGAGCCTGGATACGCGAGCGCTGCCAGCCGTCTTTCGGCGGTGGCATACCCGGCTCGCCAAACAAGGCTTGCTCGGCATCGGTCTGTGCGTCCGCGTCTTCCACACTCACACTCAGAGCATCCAAGGCATCCAGCGCATCGCTCACGGCCTCGACCCGGTCTTGCGGGCACATCAAACTGATTTCAAACATGGTGCAAATATTCAACGCTTGTGCTGCGAGAGCCACTCTTCCAAATAATGGATATTCGTGCCACCGGCCATGAACTTAGCATCCACCATCAACTCCCGGTGCAGCGGAATGTTGGTGTTGATACCCTCCACCACGGTCTCCAGCAACGCTGTGCGCATGCGCGCCATAGCCTGCTCACGCGTGTCACCGTGCACGATGATCTTGCCGATCATGGAGTCGTAGTTCGGCGGCACGTAGTAGTTGGTGTAAATATGCGAATCCACGCGCACACCCGGACCACCGGGCGGATGCCACATGGTGATACGGCCGGGCGACGGCGTAAATTTATATGCGTCTTCGGCGTTGATGCGGCATTCAATGGCATGCCCGTGGATGCTGATCTGGCGCTGGGCAAAAGGCAGCTTTTCACCGGCCGCCACCATGATCTGGGTGCGGACAATGTCCACTCCGGTAATCAACTCGGTCACAGGGTGCTCGACCTGCACGCGGGTGTTCATTTCAATGAAATAAAACTCCCCGTTTTCAAACAGGAACTCAAACGTACCCGCACCCCGGTAGCCAATTTTCTTGCAGGCGGCCGCACAGCGCTCGCCAATGCGTTCAATCAATTTGCGGGGAATGCCGGGCGCAGGTGCTTCTTCCAGCACTTTTTGGTGGCGACGCTGCATGGAGCAGTCACGCTCGCCCAGGTACACCACGTTCTTGAACTTGTCGGCCAGGATCTGAATTTCGATGTGGCGGGGGTTCTGGAGGTATTTCTCCATGTACACCGCGCCATTGCTGAATGCTGCCAGGGCCTCGGCCTTGGTCATTTGCACCGCATTGATCAAGGCCGCTTCGGTGTGCACCACGCGCATGCCGCGCCCGCCGCCGCCGCCAGCCGCCTTGATGATGACCGGGTAGCCCACCGCCTTGGCGGTGCGCTTGATCACCACCGGGTCATCTGACAGTTCGCCTTCGGAACCGGGCACGCAGGGCACGCCCGCCTTGATCATGGCCTGTTTGGCCGACACCTTGTCGCCCATCATGCGGATGTTCTCGGGCGTAGGCCCGATGAACTGGAAGCCACTTTTTTCCACGCGCTCGGCGAAGTCGGCGTTTTCGCTCAGGAAACCGTAGCCGGGGTGGATCGCCTCGGCATCGGTCACTTCTGCCGCAGAAATCAGCGCGGGCATATTCAGGTAGCTCAGACCCGATGCCGCTGGCCCGATGCATACGGCTTCGTCGGCCAGCTTGACGTATTTGGCATCCCGGTCGGCCTCGGAATACACCATGACCGCCTTGATGCCCATCTCGCGGCAGGCCCGCTGGATGCGTAATGCGATCTCGCCACGATTGGCGATCAGTATTTTTTTAAACATGCGCCACCAAACTCCGTGGGTTACTCAATCACGTACAAAGACTGGCCGTATTCCACCGCTTGGCCGTTTTCACACAGCACTTGCACCACGGTTCCAGCTTTGTCGGCTTCAATTTCATTCAGAATCTTCATCGCTTCGATGATGCAGATGGTGTCGCCTTCTTTAACCTGGCTGCCCACTTCCACAAAGGACTTGGCCCCCGGGCTGGACGAACGGTAGAAAGTGCCCACCATCGGCGACTTGACCACATGGCCGGTCGGAGCGGCTGGTGCAGCAGGCACAACCTCGACCGCCTGGGCTGCCGCCATCACCGGCGCAGCCACCATGCTGGGCTGGGCGGCTTGGTACACCATCGCACCACCACCCTTGACGATGCGGACCTTGCCTTCGGCTTCGGTAATTTCAAGTTCTGACACGTTGGAATCAGACACCAAGTCGATCAACGTTTTGAGTTTGCGCAAATCCATAAAACCTCCAGCCACGATGTACGAAAAGGGGTGGAATCTACCCTAATTTCGCACAACGATCGTTTATTTCTTTTATTTACATTTGACAGGCCATCGTAAATGACAGCCTGCGCGGGGCAAATTTGCCACCGAATGCCCTATTTCAACCCAACCCACTGCTGTAAATCAGCAGGGCTAACCCGGCCCATTTTACGGTGAAGCACCGTCCCGGCAGACCCGAGTACGACGGTAAACGGCAGCCCCCCGGCCAGATTGCCCAACGACCGCCCCAGCTCGGTGCCCCCCAAACCCGCCATCGCGATGGGGTAAGTCACCGGTGTTTTTTGTAAAAAGCTGCGCACGGCACTCGGCTGGTCTACGGCCAGCCCCAGCACTTGCCAGCCATTGGCCGCATTTTCTTGAAAGAAGCGGTCGATCATGGGCATCTCCTCCACACACGGTGGGCACCAGGTGGCCCAGAAGTTCAACAGCAGCGGCCGACCGCGCAAAGTCTGCATGGCCAGTGGCCCGGTATGTGGGGTGTCAAAACTGAGCCGCCACAACGCATCTTCCACCCCCGACAGCAACGGCGCGGGCTGGTATTTCCACCACGCCACGCCCGCCCCCGCCAGCCCGGCAGCCACCGCCACCCCGCCCATGAGGCGGCGGCGTGCAGCGGCCATCATGGCGCACCCTCGGCCAGCAAACGGCGCACGGCGGCGGCATCCCCCCGGGGGGCGCGGCCTTTGGCGTCGGGCTTCAAGGCCCCGCGCAGATCGTCCAGGTCATAGACCATCAAATGCACGCCCACGGCCTCTGTCAGCTCCGGGCACACACTGGCAAAGCTTAGCGCCTCGACCGGTTCGCCGCGAAACCCGGTGACGGTGGCCGGGGTGTAGGGCACGCGGTGGTCGATCAAGGCAATTTCGGCAGACTTGGAGTCGTCGCAAAACATCTGGATAGTAATGTCGGACAAACGGGTCGCCGTGCCATGCCAGACCGCGCCGCACAGATGCGGCCGAAACGGGGCCATACGCTCCATCCAGGTCAGCGCCAGCAAACGCAAAGCGCGTAACTCGCCGGGCTGGGTGTCGGTACAAAACAGGTCAATATAAGCCTGCACAGCATCTTCCAGGGCATCGTTGCCCGGCAAAGGCGCGCGGCCGGCGCCCAATTGTGTGGCAGCGCGGCGCTTGGCCGGGCCGTATTCCAGGCCGTCCTCCACCACCATGCGGGCGGCGGTCTCGGCGATCTCTAAAGTCAATGCATCCATCCGGCGAATTCTGCACCTTTTGCGCCCCCTAAAATCCCCGCATGCACATTCATATTTTGGGTATTTGCGGCACCTTCATGGGCGGCTTGGCGGCTTTGGCGCGAGAGGCAGGTCACCGGGTGACCGGTTGCGACGCAGGGGTCTATCCGCCGATGAGCGACCAGTTGCGGGCTCTGGACATTGGGCTGATCGAAGGCTTCTCGGCCGACCAGTTGGCGCTGGAGCCCGACATGTTTGTGGTTGGTAACGTGGTGTCGCGTGCCCGCACGGCCGATGGCAGCCCTAAATTTCCGCTCATGGAGGCGATTCTGGACGCGGGCCTGCCCTACACCAGTGGCCCGCAGTGGCTGGCCGAGCACGTACTGCAAGGCCGCCATGTGCTGGCGGTGGCGGGCACGCACGGCAAAACCACCACCACAGCCATGCTGGCGTGGATTCTGGAACACGCCGGGCTGCAGCCGGGCTTTCTGGTCGGCGGCGTGCCGCTGAATTTTGGGGTTTCCGCCCGTTTGGGAGCGGGCAAGGCCTTTGTCATCGAGGCGGACGAATACGACACGGCCTTTTTCGACAAGCGCAGCAAGTTTGTGCACTACCGCCCACGCACCGCCGTGCTGAACAACCTGGAATTCGACCACGCCGATATTTTTGACGACCTGCCCGCCATCGAGCGCCAATTCCACCACCTGCTGCGCACCGTGCCCAGCACCGGCCGGGTCGTGGCCAACGGGCTGGAGGAAAGCCTGGCGCGCGTGCTGCACCAGGGCTGCTGGAGCGAGGTACGCAGCTTTGGCGCGGCGGTGAGCGACTTCACGGCCCAGGGCGAACCGCACCACTTCGAAGTGCTGCAACACGGCAAGCCAGTGGCCACAGTGGAATGGGCGCTGGGCGGCGTGCACAACCAGCTCAACGCGCTGGCGGCCATCGCTGCCGCCGACCACCTGGGCGTACCCGCCGATGTGGCGGCACGGGCGCTGGGGGCATTTCAGAACGTGAAACGGCGCATGGAAGTCATCGGCAGCGTGCGTGGCATCACCGTGTATGACGACTTTGCACACCACCCCACCGCTATCCGCACCACGGTAGACGGCCTGCGCCGCCGCATCGGGCCCGGCCAACGCATCCTGGCAGTGTTTGAGCCGCGCAGCAACACCATGAAACTGGGTGCCATGAAGGCCCAACTACCGTGGAGCCTGGAAGATGCCGATCTGGCGTTTTGCCACAGTGGCGGGCTGGGTTGGGATGCCCGCAGCGCCCTGGAGCCGATGGCCCACCGGGCCCAGGTTGCCGACACAGTCGATGCGCTGGTGGCACAGGTGGCCGCCGCCGCCCAGCCGGGCGACCACATCCTGTGCATGAGCAATGGTGGCTTTGGCGGCATCCACGCCAAACTACTCAATGCACTGCAATAGCTATGAAATTAATAGCTGCTAGCGCATACAAAATATGCGCTAGAGGCCATTTTTGCTTAAATTTCTCGGTGGTTGGATGGCAACCAGGACACCTCGCCCGATGCGGCCGACACCGCGCCATCAAAGTACAGACTGGCCAGATCACGGCCCAGTTGCTCGGCATCCAACCCACTTAGCAGCAGCTGCGCCAGACTGGTGGGGGCCGCCTCCAATGCGCGCAGCAGCGTGCGCTGGGAATCCTTGAGCAATGCCTCGGGCACCTGGGGCTGGCGCACCAGGAGAATGGATCCGACCCGGAAGGCCGCAGGCAGCAAGTCGGCGGCAGAGTGCTGGGCAAACTGCCACATCACCTCCCGCAGGCCCACGTGTTTAAAGCGGGATGGCACGGCATACGCGTTCACATGATTGCCAGGCAGACACTGGTCCCACTGGGCCTGCTCCAGCTGCACCGGGCTGGCATCCACCAAATAGTCGATGCGGCGCTGGGAGATATCCACCACCGCCAGCAATACGGACTGGTGGGTCAGCGTGTACGCAGCGTGCGGCAGACTGTCCAGCATCCGGTGCAGCAAAGCTCCCAGAAAATACTGCGCCCGCAGGGATTGCAGCCAGGTCTCGAACTTTTTTAGCACCATCAGCACCGCGCGCTCGGAGTCTGGGTTGAAGGTGGTTAATGGCTCAATTTCTGGCACCGCCAGCGGGGTGGTGAACGCCAATGGCCGGTCCACTGCGTCAAGTTTGAGCAGTAGATCCGCCTCGGCACTGCGGCTGTCGGGCACGGCTAGGGTACCGTCGTCGTACAACCGGGCCGCCGCGCCATTCACGCACCAGGCATCCGCCTCCAAAAACTTGGCCACCCGCCAAGCAGGCAGGCTGCTCGGCTGGCTGGGTAACACCGCGACCAGCGCGGCCCGCTGCTGCGGCGAAAGACCCGCCAAACCCAGCCAGAAAATAGGGCGGTCCAATGCCATTGCAATAACTCCGCTGGCCAGAATCAAGCCGCCCGACGCGCTTGCACAGCGGCAGACAAAATCTCCAGCGTCTGCAAAGACTGCTCCCAGCCCAGGCAGGCATCGGTGATGCTTTGGCCGTAAGCCAGCGACTTTTGGTCGGTCTTGCCGGGGGTGAACTTTTGTGCGCCTTCGACCAGGTGGCTTTCCACCATCAAGCCGAATACCTGGTGCGAACCACCGGCCACCTGGCCAGCGATGTCACGGGCCACGTCGATCTGCTTCTCGTGCTGCTTGCTGCTGTTGGCGTGGCTGCAATCAACCATCAAAGTGGCGGGCATTTTGGCGGCGCTGAGTTCGGCGCAGGCAGCGGCGACACTGGCAGCATCGTAGTTAGGGGCCTTGCCACCGCGCAGGATGACGTGGCAGTCTTTGTTGCCATTGGTTTGCACGATGGCAACCTGGCCGTTTTTGTGGACCGACAAAAAGTGGTGGCCGCGCGCCGCCGCCTGGATGGCGTCGGTGGCGATGCGGATATTGCCGTCGGTGCCGTTCTTGAAGCCGATGGGGGCCGACAGACCCGAGGCCAGCTCGCGGTGCACCTGGCTCTCCGTCGTGCGCGCGCCAATCGCGCCCCAGGCAATCAGGTCGCCGATGTACTGGGGCGAAATCACGTCCAGGAACTCGCTACCGGCGGGCAGGCCCAGGCGGTTGATGTCGATCAGCAACTGGCGGGCAATGCGCAGGCCTTCGTCGATGCGGTAGGTTTCATCGAGGTAGGGGTCGTTGATCAGCCCCTTCCAGCCCACGGTGGTGCGGGGCTTTTCGAAGTAGACGCGCATCACGATCTCCAGCGTGTCGGCGTATTTCTCGCGCTGCACAGTCAGGCGGCGGGCGTATTCCAGGGCTGCGGCCGGGTCGTGGATAGAGCACGGGCCGATAACCACCAGCAGGCGGTCGTCGGTGCCGGCCATGATGTTGTGGATATTTTTGCGGGTGCTGGAGATCAGCGTCTCGACCGGCGTGCCGCTGATGGGGAAAAACCGGATGAGGTGTTCTGGAGGAGGTAGCACGGTGATGTCCTTGATGCGTTCGTCGTCGGTTTTGCTGGTTTTTTCGACGGACGCATACCAGTTGTCGCTGGTGGGCTGTGACTTTGCATTCATACGGTGGCTCCTGTGGATTTTATGTAAAAAGGGAATGATGGAACGAAAAAAAACCGCCTGAGAGCTGAGGCTCCGGCGGTTTGTATGAGTGCTTGTTTGTCTACAACTTAGCCTCTCATCCGCCGGGGACCGAGAACCAAAAGTAAAAGTAGGCAAACACGCGTTGAGTCATAGCGAATCAATGTACCACAGGCACCGAACTTGAAATTCAGGCCGTGCCGCCGACGGTCAAGCCGTCAATCCGCAAGGTGGGCTGGCCCACGCCCACAGGCACGCTCTGGCCCTCTTTGCCGCAGGTGCCCACGCCCGGGTCCAGCTTCATGTCGTTGCCGATCATGCTGACTTTCTTCAGGCACTCGGGGCCGCTGCCGACGATGGTTGCGCCCTTCACCGGGTACTGGATCTTGCCGTTTTCCACCCAGTAGGCTTCGCTGGCCGAAAACACGAACTTGCCCGAGGTGATGTCCACCTGGCCACCGCCAAAGTTGCTGGCGTACAGGCCCTTTTTGATGCTGCCGATGATCTCCGCAGGGTCTTTGTCGCCGCCCAGCATGTAAGTGTTGGTCATGCGCGGCATGGGAATGTGGGCATAGCTCTCGCGGCGGCCATTGCCGGTGGGTTTGACGCCCATCAGGCGGGCGTTCATGGCGTCTTGGATATAGCCCTTCAAGATGCCGTCTTCGATCAGCACATTGCGCTGGCTGGCGCAGCCTTCGTCGTCCACATTCAGCGAACCACGGCGATCGGCGATCGTGCCGTCGTCCAGCACGGTCACGCCCTTGGCCGCGACGCGCTGGCCGATGCGACCGCTGAAGGCGCTAGAGCCCTTGCGGTTGAAGTCGCCCTCCAGCCCGTGGCCGATGGCTTCGTGCAGCAAGATGCCGGGCCAGCCGGAACCCAGCACCACAGTCATCACACCCGCCGGGGCCGGGCGGGATTCGAGGTTGGTTAGCGCGGCGTGCACGGCGGCATCCACGTATTCATTGAGCATGGCATCGTCAAAGTAGGCCAGGCCAAAGCGGCCACCGCCACCGCCCGAACCCATTTCGCGGCGCACCACGCCTTTGACGGTAGCCTCGGCAATCACGGTAACGCTCAGGCGCACCAGCGGGCGCACGTCGGCGGCCAGAGTGCCGTCGGCACGGGCGACCATCACCACATCGTATTCGGCAGCCAAGCCCGCCATGACCTGGGCCACGCGCGGGTCTTTGGCACGGGCGAGCTCTTCGACCCGCTCCAACAGCTTAACTTTGGCGGTGCTGTCCAGCGTGGCGATGGGGTCTACGCCCAGATACAGGCTGCGGCTTTTTGCTATTTTTTGTGTAGCTACCTTCGCACGCTTGTTCTGCGCTGCAGCCGAAATAGACCGCACAGTGCGGGCCGCGTCGAGCAAGGCAGCTTCCGAGATATCGTCGGAGTAGGCAAAAGCGGTTTTTTCGCCGCTGACAGCCCGCACGCCCACGCCTTGGTCGATGCTGAAGGAGCCGGTTTTGACGATACCCTCCTCCAGGCTCCAGCCCTCGCTGCGGGTGTATTGGAAGTACAGGTCGGCATCATCCACCTTGTGCGAGGTGATTTCAGCCAGCGCGCGGCTCAGGTGGGCGGGTGTCAGGCCAAAGGGCTCCAGCAGGAGCGACTGGGCAATGGCAAGACGTTCGAGGGTGGGTTCGCGAGAGATCATGTAACCATTTTAGGCCGGTCAACGCAACATCAAGAGCAACTTCAAGACTGCACCAACCGCCGGGCTTTGGCGATCGACATCAAGATACCCAGCCCCAGCCCCAGCGTCACCATGGCCGTGCCGCCATAACTAATGAAGGGCAAGGGCACGCCGACCACCGGCAAAATGCCGCTGACCATGCCCATATTGACGAAGGCGTAGGTAAAGAAGATCAGGGTCACACTGCCCGCCAGCAGGCGCGAGAACAGCGTCGGCGCGTCCATGGCGATCACCAGCCCGCGCAGCACCAGAAACAAAAATCCGGTAATCAGCAGCAGGTTGCCGACCAGGCCGAACTCTTCGGAAAAGGCCGCAAAAATAAAGTCAGTGGTGCGCTCGGGGATAAATTCCAGGTGGGTTTGTGTACCCTGCATGAAGCCCTTGCCCAGAACCCCTCCCGAGCCGATGGCGATCATGCCCTGGATGATGTGAAAGCCTTTGCCCAGCGGGTCGCGGGTCGGGTCCATCAGGGTGCAGATGCGCTGCTGCTGGTAGTCGTGCAGAACCACCCAGCGCACGCCGTCGGCGCACAGATCAGGCGCATACAGCACCACCAAACCCATGCCCACCAGCACAAGCAAAAATGGCGGCACGATCAGCTTCCAGCTCAGGCCCGCAAAGAACATCACCGACAGCCCGGTGCTCATCACCAAAATGGCGGTGCCCAGGTCGGGCTGCTTGACGATCAAGGCCACCGGCACCGCCAGCAACAGGCCGCCGACCAAAAAGTCCAGCGGGCGCAACTGCCCTTCGCGCCGCTGAAACCACCACGACAGCATCAACGGCATGGCGATTTTGAGGATCTCACTGGGTTGGATGGTGACCCCTAAGTTGAGCCAGCGCCGGGCGCCCTTTTTGGTGACACCAAAAATCGCCACCGCAATCAGCAAAGCCACTCCAATGGTGTACAGCGGCACGGCAAACGCCATGAGCCGCTGTGGCGGGATTTGCGCCACCACAAACAAAATCGCCCCGGCCAGCAACATATTGCGGCCATGGTCCACAAAGCGGGTGCCGTGGTCGTAGCCAGAGGAATACATGGTGAGCAGGCCCGCACAGCCCAGCATGAACACGGCAAACGCCAACGGGCCGTCAAAGCCACGAAACAGTGGCCCGACGCGCTGCCACAGCGGTGGTTTTTCAAAGACAACAGACATCCCGCGATTATCGCGGCTGGCCTAGGCCCGGCGATGCTAGCCGGCTAAAACCCGGTTCTTGCCGTTGCGCTTGGCCAGGTACATGGCTTGGTCGGCGCGTTTGATGCAGTCGCCGCCCGATTCGTCCGCACCGATCTGCGCTACTCCGGCACTGAAGGTGATCAGCACCTTCTGGTTGTCGCGCAAGAAGAATTTTTTGGTCAACTCGCGCTGCAACCGGGTCAAAGTGCCCACGCCCAGCTCCAGCAGGGTGTCGGGCAGCACGATAACGAACTCTTCACCGCCGTAGCGGGCCAGGGTGTCTTGCGGCCGCATGGATTCGCGGGTGACGTTGGCCAAGTGGGTCAACGCTTCGTCACCAGCCTCGTGGCCCAGATCGTCATTGAGTTTTTTGAAGTTGTCGATGTCCAGCAACGCCAGGCACAGCGGCGAGCCTTTGCGCCGGGCATTGGCGATTTCGCGCTGGATCGCTTCGTCCATGCCTCGGCGGTTCAGCGCGCCAGTCAGTGGGTCGTGCCGGGCCTGGGCGCTGACGCGGTCCAGCTCCAGGTGCAGCTTGCTGATTTCGACCTCGGCCTGGGCGGTTTTATCGCGCATGGACTGGAGCTGGTCGCGCGAATTTTGCGTGTCTAGCGCCATGCTGCGGGTGGCGCTAAGGGCGGTTTGCAGTACCGGGCCCAATTCTTCAATGGATGTAACTTGCTCGATCTGGCGTGCGCACTCCTCGATTTTCCCGTGGTAGATGCCGCTGGACTCGCCCATCAGCGACAGCCGGTCCACGAATGCGGCCAATAACTGGCGCATTTGTGCCTGGGCCTCAAAGGCGCGCTCCTTGGCTTCGGACTGCTTGGAGATCACATCCACCAACCGCCGCTGCACGTCGTCCAGGCGGCGCAGGCTCAAGGGCGGGGTAGAGGCCTCAATCAACGCGTCGATCTGGCCCCGCAACCACTGGTCGTCCATGCACAGTTCGCCAATATTGGTAAAGACCAAGTGCAGCAGCTGTAACAAAACCGTTTTGATTTCAGCCTGGTCTTCGGCGGTGAATGACAGCCGGTGGGTGAAGTTAGCCAGCATGGTTTTAGCGCGTGGCAAGTCGGGCACGGGCTGGCGGATAAACACCAGCAACTCGCGGGCCTGTTCTACAAAACGGGGATCATCGGTTCCCAGCGCAGGCAACGCGTTATCAATCAGGCGGGCAATTTGCTCCATGAACTCAGGAGTGAGTGCCGGGTTGCTGTGGGCGCTCGCGGGGGGCAGGGATGCCCCAAATCCGCTATCACCGAAACCTGCACTGGCATTCACCATCCCAAAACCGGCGTAGCCAACCAGTGCGTTTTGCACACCATCCCAGCTGCGCTGGGCAATGGCGGATTCCAGCAGACCGCATTGCTTTTGCTGACCTGGGTTTTTAGCGGGCAAGGCCGCCGCGATCATGCGCAAGCGCTCAAACGGGAAGTGCGTCGGCACCATAGTGCCCGCCACTTCGTAATAGATGGCTTGGTAGTTGTCGGGCGTGGGTGCCAGCTTTCGCACGCTGAGCAGTTTGAAGGTTTCGCGCGCAATTTCGGCGGGGGATCGTTCAGCCATGAATTTCTATCGTTACATCTGTCGGGACTTGCGCCCCCGAAGACAGCCATCGTAGCCGCTAAAACCACTTCATCCTAGCAAGGAGTGCATACTATTTTGATAGCATCTTCGCATGCTTATGCCTACTTTTGTGACCCACTTGCTCTATCTCCACGGCTTTCGCTCGTCGCCGCAATCGGCCAAGGCCCGGCAGATGGTCGCACGGGTGCAGGCACAGCACCCCGGCGTGACCTGCTGGTGCCCCCAGCTCCCGCCCTCACCGCAAGCCGCCATCGCCCTGCTGCGCCAAGGAATTGCCGACTGGCCGTGGGCCCACATGGCGGTGGTCGGCTCGTCACTGGGCGGGTTTTATGCCACCAGAATCGCCGAGCACACCGGCTGTAAAGCCGTGCTGCTGAATCCTGCCGTAGACCCGGCACGGGACCTGGCCCGGCACATCGGCGAGCAAACCAATTGGCAAAATCCCAAAGAGCGCTTTTATTTTGAGCCTACTTTCATCGGCGAATTGCAGGCGCTGACACTGCACAACCACCCCCCGCCCGAGCGCTACCAGGTGCTAATCGCCAAGGGCGACGAGGTGCTGGACTGGCGCGAGATGGCCGCCCGTTACGCCAGCGCCCAGCCCACGCTATTGGAGGGGGGCGACCATGCGCTGACCGACTTTGACACGCACATCGACGGTGTATTTCGCTTTCTCAACCTATTGCCCGGCCCATCCCCTAAATAAATAGCCCGTTCAGCATGGGAGAATTCAGGCCATGTTTGCATTATTTGAAGAAGCCGGAAAATTCATGGCCGGCCGCATCTTGTCCGAAGCGGAGTCGTCCGCGCAGGTCGAGCTCGACAGTGGCAAGCGGGTCAAGGTCAAAGCCGCCAACCTGCTGCTGAAGTTCGACAAGCCCACGCCCGCCGTGCTGTTGCAGGGTGCCCAATTGGTCGCCACCGAGATCGAACTAGAGATGGCCTGGGAGTTCGCCCCCGAGGACGACTTTGGCTTTGCCGACCTGGCGCGCGACTATTTCAGCCTTAACGCCACGCTGGAGCAGCAAACCGCCATGCTGCTGCGCCTGTTTGAAGCACCGCACTACTTCCGCCGCGCGGGCAAGGGGCGGTTTCGCAAGGCATCGGCCGACATCCTGCAACTGGCGCTGGCGGCGATTGAAAAGAAGCAGCAGCTTGCTATACAAATTACGATCTGGGCGGAGGAGCTAAGCCAGGGCCAGTGCCCACCAGCTGTGCGTGAGCAGCTATACAAAATATTATTTAAACCCGATAAAAACGGCCCTGAATACAAGGCCGTGGTCGAGGCTTCCCGCGCCACCCACAAGGCCCCGCTGGTGCTGCTGCAGCACGCCGGGGCCATCGACTCGCCCTACCAATTCCATTGGCGGCGGTTTGTGCTGGAGAACTTTCCCAAGGGCACCGGCTTCCCGGCGCTGGACGCACCGCTCATCACCGACGAGTTGCCGCTGTCCACCGCGCAGGCGTACTCCATCGACGATTCGCAAACCACCGAGATCGACGATGCGCTGTCGGTGCAGGGCCTGGGCACGGGCACGGTGACACTGGGCATCCACATCGCCGCGCCGGGTCTGGCTATCACGCCCGGCAGCGCTATCGACCAGCTGGGCCGGGCCCGCCTGTCCACCGTCTACATGCCGGGCTACAAGCTGACCATGCTGCCCGACGCGGTGGTGCAAAACTACACCCTGCAAGAGGGCCGCGACTGCCCGGCCGTGTCGCTGTACGCCACGCTGGATGAAGCCACGCTAGAGATCACCGCCACCGAAACAAAGCTGGAACGGGTCCACATCGCCGCCAACCTGCGCCACGACCAGCTCGATACCCTGGTGACAGCCGAGTGGTTGGAAAACCCGGACTTTGAGCATGAAATTGGCACTCAGTGCATATCTATACAGCGTGAGCAGCTATCATTTTTATACCGCCTCGCCAAACACCTGAAAGCCCAGCGCGAAGTGGTGCGCGGCAAGCCCGAGAACTTCAACCGCCCCGACTACAACTTCAAGCTGGTGGGCAAAACCGCCGACGAACCCGTGGGCAACGAGCAGGTGCAGATCACCACCCGCCAACGCGGCGCACCGCTGGACCTGATGGTGGCCGAGGCGATGATTTTGGCCAACAGCACCTGGGGCAACTGGATGGCCGAGAACGGCGTGCCCGGCATCTACCGCAGCCAGGCCAGCATGCTGCCGGGCGTGAAGGTCCGCATGGGCACCAAGGCCTTGCCGCACGCGGGCATCGGGGTGAAAAGCTACGCCTGGAGCACCTCGCCCCTGCGCCGCTATACCGACCTGGTCAACCAGTGGCAAATCATCGCCTGCGCCCGGCACGGCAAAACCGCCGCCTTGGCCGCGCCGTTCAAGCCCAAAGATGCCGACCTGTTCTCCATCATCTCGATGTTTGACGCGGCCTATGCCACCTACAACGGCCACCAGGGCGCGATGGAGCGCTTCTGGACGCTGAAGTATTTGCAGCAAAACGGCATCACCGAAATCATCGGTACGGTATTTAAAGACGGCATGGTGCGCGCCGACGACCTGCCACTGGTGCTGCCCGTGCTGGGCGATGCGCCGCGCGGAGCCAAAGTGCGGGTGAAACTGGGCGACATCGACGAAATCACGTTGGACGTGCACGGCACCGTGGTGGAACGGATGGACACCCCCGTCGAAGCCGCATCCGACGCGCAGACCGAAGAGGAAGAGGAAGACGAGGACGACAGCGCCGCCGGGCCGATTGCCATCGCCGTCGATATGAATGAGCCCGAAGCCGCACCCGTCGCCGCTGACACCGCACCGTGAACTGGCGCATCTTTCGCAACGTCAGCACCCTCCAGCTCGCGCTGGGGGTATCCATCGCGCTGCACGCCGGATTGCTGACACTGCGCTTCATCGCCCCTGATTCCTTCAACCGGGTGTTCAAAGACACCCCGCTAGAGGTCATCCTGGTGAATGCCCAATCCACCACCCCGCCCGACCGCGCCACGGCCATCGCCCAGGCATCGCTCGCCGGGGGCGGCGAGGCGGAGGCGGGCCGTGCCACCTCCCCGCTACCACCATCAGCCCTCACTGACCTGGGCGAAACTATGGAGGCCACCCAGCGAAAGATGGACGCCATGCAACAGCAGCAAACCATGCTACTGGCGCAGGTGAGCCAACAACTGTCGAATCTGCCGCTGCCCGACCCCAAACAGGCCAGCAACGCCCCCGAAACGGCCGCACAAGAAGAAAAACGCCGCCAATTGCTGAATCTGCTGGCCGAAATCGAACGCCGCATCAACCAGGAAAACGCCCGCCCCAAGCGCCGCTACGTCAGCCCATCCACCCGCGAGGAGGTGTATGCGGTGTACTACGACAACCTGCGCCGCCGGGTAGAAGACCGGGGTACCGAAAATTTCCCCGAAATCGCCGGTAAAAAGCTCTACGGCGCGCTAACCATGATCGTCACCGTCAACTTTGACGGCCAGGTGCTGGCCACCCAGATCGCCGAAAGCTCAGGCAACCGCACGCTGGACCGGCGCGCCGAAGCCATCGTGCGCAACGCCGGACCGTTTGGCCCGTTCAGCGAAGCCATGCGGGGCAAGGTAGACCAATTGGTGGTGGTGTCACGCTTTCGCTTCACCCGCGACCAAACGCTGGAAACCAAAGTCAGCGCCCCGCCCTGAATCTTTTATCTCAGCCAGGAAAACTCTGTATGGACCGCTATTGCGTCATGGGCCACCCGATTGAACACAGCCGATCGCCGTGGATCCATGCCCGTTTTGCCGCATTGATGGGCCACACGCTGCAATACGACAAGCGCCTAGTGCCCTTGGCGGGCTTTGCGCAGGCGATTGCCGCCTTCCGCGCCGAGGGCGGGCTAGGCTGCAACATCACCGTGCCCTTCAAATTCGAGGCGGCCCAGCTGGCCCAACACGCATCTGCGCGCGCCCTGCTGGCAGGTGCCTGCAACTTCCTGCACTTTCGTGCCGACGGCATCCATGCCGACAACACCGATGGCGTAGGCCTGGTCAACGACATCCAGAACAATGCAGGGGTCGCGCTTGCCGGGCAGGACGTGCTACTGATCGGCGCCGGTGGTGCATCCGCCGGGGTGCTGGGCCAGCTGATCGCCACCCAAGCCCGCCGCATTACCGTGGCAAACCGCACGCTAGGCAAGGCCCAGGCCCTGGTGGCACGCCACGCAGCACTGGCGCAAACACACGGCGTCCAGCTAGAAAGCGCCGAACTGACCGCCGTACAAACCTCTTTTGATGTCGTGGTCAACGCCACCGCCAGCAGCCTCAGCGGAGCAGGCATCCCGGTATCGCCCCGCGTCTTGAAGCCCGGAACCCTGGCACTGGACATGATGTACGGCCCGGCAGCAGTAGGCTTTATGGACTGGGCACACACGCACCAAGCCACCCCGCGCGACGGCCTGGGCATGCTGGTCGAGCAGGCGGCCGAGGCCTTTGTGCTGTGGCGCGGCGCACGTCCACCGTCCGCCCAGGTGCTGGCCGAGTTGCGCGCCACGCTGGGTTGACACCATGCGCTCGGTCGTACGCTGGCTGGTACTGGTGGTCTTTGCCACCCTGGCATTGCAACTTTTTTTTATCGGCCGCATCGCCCTGATGGCAGCGGTCGATCCGCAGTCCACCGCATTTGAGCGCTCGGAGGCGTGGCGGTTGCTGACCAGCCCCGACAAAAGTCTGCGCTGGCGCCAAGAATGGCTCCCCTATAGCCAGATTTCAGACAACCTCAAGCGGGCCGTGATTGCATCCGAAGACGATAGCTTCACCAACCACGATGGCGTGGACTGGGAGGCACTGGAAAAAGCCTGGAAAAAAAACGAAAAAGCCCAGGAGCGCGCCGCGAAGCAGGCCATCCCGACCAAAGCCAAAACGGCAGCCACACCGCGCCCGCCCAAAGTGATCGGCGGATCCACCATTACCCAGCAACTGGCCAAAAATCTACTGCTGTCGGGCGAGCGAACACTCCTGCGAAAAGGACAAGAATTCGTGCTGACCATGCTGCTGGAACAACTTTTGAGTAAGCGGCGCATTCTGGAAATCTACCTGAATAACGTGGAATGGGGCGAAGGCGTGTTCGGTGCAGAAGCGGCAGCCCAGCACTACTTTCGCAAATCCGCATCCCGCCTCAGCGCATTCGAGGCCGCCCGGCTGGCCGTCATGCTGCCCCGACCCAAGTATTTTGAAAAACTGCCCAATTCCGGCTACCTGGGCAGCCGCGCCGCCACGATAGTGGCCCGCATGGGGAGTGCAGAGCTGCCGTGAATGGGTGGGATAGATAATGCACAGGCATTCCCGCTGAACCTGCCTGAGCCTATCCATGTCTGACATCCTCGAACAAATCATCACCGTCAAGCGCGCAGAAATCGCCGAAGCGATGCGCCGCACCTCCTTGGCAGACATACGTGCCGACGCAGAATCCCGCGTACTCACCCGCGATTTCGTCGGCGCCATGCGAAAAAAAATTGCGCAAGGAAAGGCCGCCGTCATCGCCGAAATCAAGAAAGCCAGCCCATCCAAAGGCGTATTGCGTGCCGACTTCATCCCCGCAGACATCGCCCAAAGCTACGCAGAATATGGCGCAGCCTGTTTGTCAGTGCTTACTGATAAACAATTTTTCCAGGGCCAGGTGGACTACCTGAAACAAGCCCGGGCCTCCTGCCAGCTGCCGGTATTGCGCAAAGATTTCATCGTCGATGCCTACCAGGTCTACGAATCCCGCGCGATGGGTGCCGACTGCATCTTGCTGATCGCCGCCGCCTTGGACGATGGCCAGATGGCCGAACTGGAAGCCATTGCCCTCTCACTGGACATGGCGGTGCTGGTAGAGGTGCACGATGCCGCCGAACTGGAGCGCAGCCTGAAGTTAAAAACCCCACTGATCGGCATCAACAACCGCAATCTGCGCAGCTTTGAAGTCAGCCTGGACACCACACTGATGCTGCAAAAAGACGTCCCAGCGGACCGCCTGCTGGTCACCGAAAGCGGCATCCTGACCACCGCCGACGTGCAGCGCATGCGCGACGCCAAAGTCAACGCATTCTTGGTCGGTGAAGCCTTCATGCGCGCAGCCGATCCCGGCGTAGCGCTAGCGAGTCTGTTCACAGGAAAGTAAAGCATCCGCCATGCCTCTATTTCGAGAGGATTGCTTGCAAAACTGGCCACCGCTGGCGAGCTCGGTTGCACCGGATTGGCAGCCATGCGTGGCCCGCTTTCTTGCATCAACGGAAGGCCTACAGCTCGGTCAATTCCTGAACCAGCGCCTGACACAAAAAGCAAAGATTTATCCGCCGCAGCCTTTGCGAGCCCTGACACTCACGCCGCTGAACGCTGTCAAGGTGGTCATCCTGGGACAAGACCCGTACCACGGCCCCGGCCAAGCCGAAGGACTTGCATTTTCTGTAGCACCCGGCATCAAACCACCGCCCTCACTGCGCAACATCTTCAAAGAGCTACAACAAGAAGGTATTTCCCCCGGCACCCCAGGCGGATCACTGGTATCTTGGGCCAAACAAGGTGTTTTATTGATCAACACCTGCCTGACGGTCGAAGATGGACTTCCCGCCAGTCACGCCAAACGCGGTTGGGAGGCGTTGACCGATGCCGTTGTCATGCAGATTGCGCAAACGGCCCCGGTGTGCGTCTACCTGCTCTGGGGCGCCCACGCACAAGCCAAGGCCGCCCTAGTCCAGCGCGTTGCCACAGCCAATGGCCACAAGATCCTAGTGCTGCAATCCAACCACCCTTCCCCCTTATCCGCATTGCGCCCCCCCGCCCCTTTTATCGGATGTGGTCATTTTCAACGGACCAACGACTTCCTTATTCAGACGGGATGCACCCAGGTCACCTGGTAGCCAGCTTCAAACAGCAAAAGCTTCGACGTGCTGCGCGGATCTACCGCCAAAGGCAAGGTATGATTCGCATGCGTTCAAATACAGAGAAATTCGGCAGCCGAAATCTCTGTGCTATAATTTGAGGCTTCGCCGGAGAGGTGGCCGAGTGGTTAATGGCAGCAGACTGTAAATCTGCCCTCTTACGAGTACGCTGGTTCGAATCCAGCCCTCTCCACCAGCGAACATGGAAGTTTTGAAAGTATTGACAAGCGGGTTTTGGGTTTCGCGTGAATTTTTCGCATTGGATGCAAGGGCTTCTGAATGCGGGAGTAGTTCAATGGTAGAACCCTAGCCTTCCAAGCTAATGACGCGGGTTCGATTCCCGTCTCCCGCTCCAAAGGCGTTTGTCAATAGTTAGTTGAGGTTGTTTGCTTTGAATCTTCTAATGCAAACAACAAGTGCCCATTTGGCTCAGTGGCAGAGCACTCCCTTGGTAAGGGAGAGGTCCCGGGTCCGATTCCCGGAATGGGCACCAGTATTTTTGAAGGCGCGTCGAACCCAGTAGGCGCCAAGGTTTGGGTAAATTTGGTTTATTTTCTTCGGAGCTCCTTGGAGAGTTAAAAATGGGAAAAGAAAAGTTCACACGTACCAAGCCCCACGTCAATGTGGGCACCATCGGCCACGTTGACCACGGCAAAACCACCCTGACCGCCGCCATCACCACCGTGTTGGCAGC
>NZ_JBWMAU010000025.1:0-41665 GCF_056521445.1 Rhodoferax sp. LB1P47
TGACAGTCCCAGTGCTTGGCAAAATAACGCTTCTTGCATTTGTGTTTCTCCTTTGGGATTGGATGTCAACACAATTTTCTAGCCCGTGGTGCGCCACCCGAAACGGAAGAGAGCCATATATAGTGCAACGCCCGTCAACAGCTTTATCTGAAAATATTACGACCTCACACCGTTAAAAAACTGAAGAGCCCAGAGCATAACGATGGGGTATTAACAGCATTTGGCTGTCCATATTGGAGCGATTAATGCAATCCTCAGGACGCACGGAAGTGTTTATATATGTTGCGACATTCACAAGGGAACCCACACTAAATGGCAAATAATTGGAAGATTCCGTTTTGGTTAGAAACAGAGGTTCGCGCCCGTGACACCTCCTGCGTGTACTGCAACAAAATTTTTACACCCTTTACCATTTCCAGAAAGTCGGCTGCAAGTTGGGAGCACATCATCAATGATGCGACCATCATCACTAAAGAAAACATTGCTCTGTGTTGCTGCGGGTGCAATGCGAGTAAAGGGCAAAAGTCCTTGTCAGGGTGGTTGCAGTCTCCGTATTGCCAAAGTCGCGGAATAACTTCGACTTCGGTTGCACCAATCGTTAAGCAGGCCATCAAGAATGGGCTGTGAATCTACGCACAACAAGCCGCTTCATCCGACTGCCTTCGGCATCGGCTGAGCGGCTACATTGAGCATTCAAACCACCACTAGCCCCCCCGCTCCCGTCAAAAACGCCGCCTCCACCACGGCCCCCGGATACAACACCCGCAAAGCCGCCCGGTACGTCTCCAACTGCTGCACCAACCCCGCATCGCGCTGCGGCTGGGCTTTGGACTTGTGGTCCAGCACCCACCACGCACCCGTGTCCTTACGGCGCACCAGACGGTCTAGCCGCAAGGTCTTGCCCTGGTAGTTCAGGGCCACCTCGTTACCAGCCCAATCAATAACCTCGGCATTCCACGCCCAAGCCCCCTCCCCGGCACGGATGGCGGCGGCCATCGTGGCGGCTTTCTGGGACTGCGCGGCATCCAAACCAAACTCACGGGCTGCGGCCTGCTGCTGGATGGCATCGGCCGTACCCCACTCCAGCAGGCGGTGCATGGCCTGGCCAATGCGCGACTCCAGAGAGGCATCCACTTCCGGCTCGGGGCGCTTGGGGGCGACTTGCAGACCGATATCCGGCACGACCAGCAGGGTGAAATCGACATCCGCCGCAGCGGCCTCCAGCGGATCGGCGGCAGCCAGCGGCCCCACCATCTCGCCCAGCGGCTGTAAACGCTGCCACCACGAACCCTCCACCGCCTTGTGCGGCACCACGCACGACAGCACCAGTTGGCTGCGGGCGCGGGTCATGGCCACATACAGGCCGTTGAGCTCTTCGCGCTGGCGGGCGGCTTGCTCGATGGCCAGCACGTCCACCACGCAGGCGGGCGGATTCGATTCGCTGGCCAAAAAGACCAGGCGCACCGGGGCTTCGGCCTCGCCGGGCCAGTCCACCAGCACGCCCATCGTTTCGGCTTTGCTGGGCGGGGAATCGGTGTCCAGCAGCAGCACCAGCGCGGCCTCCAGGCCCTTGGCTCCGTGCACGGTAAGCAGGCGCACGGCATCTGGGGCGCTGGTGACCGGGGCTTTGACACCGCCTGCCTTGAGGGCCCGCACCAGGGCGTAGGGCGTGGCGAAACGGCCTTCGTTGAGCTGCAAGGCCGTGCCGAGCACCGCGCGCAGATTGGCCAGCACCGAGGTGCGCAGGGCGGCGGGCGCGGCGGCGGCGAAGCGGGCCAGCACGTCGCCGTGGGCGTAGATGGCATCCAGCGCGTCGTGCGGGGGCAGTGCATCCAGCCACTGCTTCCATTGCATCAAAACAGGCGCTAGCGTAGATAGCGCCTGCGGGAGGTGCTCTGTATTGTGTAGCAGGCTCCACCAGGTGCTGTCGGATGCGGGAAGCGGGGGCAGGCCCTCACCCCGGCCCTCTCCCCCGAGGGGAGAGGGAGCTAATTCGGGGACAGTGGCGCGGGCGGCGCGCTGTAGCTGGGCCAGGTGCACCAAATCTGCATCGGCCACGCCAAACAGCGGGGATTTCAGCGCCTGGGCCAGCGACAAATCGTGGTGGGTGGACACCAGCGCGTCTAGCAGTGCTGCAATGTCTTGCACCTCGGGCGCGTCGGCCAGGTCGGCTTTTTCGGGCTGCTGGGTGGGGATGTGCAGGGCACGCAGGGCATCGCGCATGTGGCCCAGGCGCTCGCGGCGGCGGGCCAGCACCATCACGTCTTTGGGGCGCAGGCCGTCGCCCAGTTGCCCGGCCAGCCACTGGGCGGCCTGGCGGCATTCCAGGGTGCGCAGGGTGTCTTCGGGCTCTTCGCGCGGCGTGCCCAGACTGTCGCGCCAGCCGCCATCTGCGGTCTGCACGGCGGCGGCATTGGCATCGCGGGGGATGGCGGGCAGGCAGCGCAGGGCTCCAAGGGCGGTGGATTCGGTGGTGTGGTCGCGGAAGCCGTCGTATGCGCCCGCAGCCTGCGCGGCGGACATGACGGCGTTGACGGCGGCCATCACCGGCGGGGCGTTGCGGCGGGTGTGGTCGCAACTGAGCAGATCGCCGCCCAGCCCGTCCACCACAAAGGCCTGGGCGGCGCGGAACACCTGGGGCTCGGCACGGCGGAAGCGGTAAATGCTTTGCTTGGGGTCGCCCACGATGAAGACGCTGGGCGCACCGGCTGCCCCGGCGTAGCCGCTGAGCCAGGCGTGCAGGGCCTGCCACTGCAGCGGGCTGGTGTCCTGGAATTCGTCGATCAGCAGGTGCTTGACCTTGGCATCCAGCCGTTCCTGCACCCAGCCGCTGAGCACGGGGTCGGACAGCATGACGGACGCGGCGCGCTCCACGTCGTTCATATCGACCCAACCGCGCTCGTATTTCAGGGCGGCCAGCTCGGCGATCAGCACGCGGGTGAGCCGGGCCATGCGCTGCTGGTGCGCCCAGGCGGCGTTTTGGAGCTGGGCCTGGGCCACTAGCAACGCTAGGTCTTGCGCGGTGCGCACGGTGGCGATGCCGACGATCTTTTCACCGAACTTGCGGGGCGTGCCTTTTTGCGTCAGCAAGGCGGCCAGAACGGCGGGGGCATCGTGGGCGGTTAAAGCCTGCTCCAGCGCACTGCCTGCCGCCGAAAAGGTGACGGCGCTGGCGCGGCCCAGGTTGCCTGCGGCCTCTTGCAGCAGCGGACGCTGGGCCCACAGCAAATCCTCGGGCGCGGCCAGCCCAGAGAAGGCGGGAAACTGCGCATCGAACGGCGGCACGGACGCATCCACCACGCCCTGCGCATCGGCCAGCACAAACTCAACGCGCTTGTTCAGCGCGGCTGCCAGTGCCTTGTGCGCCTGGAAGCGGCCATGCACGGCCACCAGCGCTTCAAAGTCGGCACGGGCGCTGGGGCTGTCCACCACGGTGGCGTAAAAACGCGGCCACACGGCGGTGACGGCCTCGGTATCGTCTTCCAACAGGCTGTAGTTGGCGGGCAGACCCAGGTCTTGCAAAACCGCCAGCGGCGCAGTGCGCAACAGGGCGGCAAACCAGCTGTGGAAGGTGCGGATTTGCACCGGCCGGGCGCTGGCCAGCAGCTGGGGGTAGAGGTTTTTGAGGGCCGGGGCTTGCAGGGCAATCTGTGCGGAGGGCACGCCACGGGCCAGCAGTTCATCGGCCAGTTGCTCCGGCGTGGCCTGGGCGAATGCGACCAGCCATTCGTTGAGCCGCTGGCGCATTTCACCGGCGGCTTTTTTGGTGAAGGTGATGGCCAGGATTTCGTGGGCGGAGGTGCCTTTGCCGTCCTTGGCCAGGCTGCCCTCCAGCAAGGCCCGCAGGATGCGCGACACCAGCATCCAGGTTTTGCCCGCGCCCGCGCAGGCTTCGACCGCGATGCTACGCCGGGGGTCGCAGGCGATAGCGTAAAAGGCGGCGCGCTCAACTGGGTGGCCGTTGTGTTCGTAGGCGGCTTGGGTCATTTCTTTTTACCCAAAGCACCCGCTGCCACCAGACTCAGCAGCACAAACGGCAGGCACACTCCATACAAACTGCGGATGCCGAAGTGCTCGGCCACCTGGCCCAGCAGCGGCGGGCCGAGCAAAAACACCACAAACGAAATCTGCGCCAGCGCCGCCACATTGACGGCGGCCGGCCGGTCGGTGCGCTGCGCCGCTGCGGACATGGCCAGCGGAAAGATGCCGCTGGTGCCCACGCCCATCAGCCCCAGACCCAGCAGCGCCAGCGCGGGCGATGGGGCCAGCACCACCAGCAGCGCGCCACAACCCAGCACCACCAGCAAACTGCGGGCAAAGGCCACCGGGTTGAAGCGCTCCACCAGCCCGTCGGCAAAAAACCGCATCAGCGCCTGGGCAAACATGCCCGCCGCCACCGCCAGCCCGCACAGCAGGGGCGAGGCAGCAAACACGTCGCGCATATAGATAGCCGACCAGTCCGCGCCCGCGCCTTCGAGCAGCATGGCCGACAGCGTGACGCAGACCAGCGCCATGATGGCCCAGGTGGGGCGGGCAAAGTGCGGGGCTTCCTCGGAAGTGCTTTCGCGCAGCGGGGCCGGGCTAAAACGCCCCAGCAGCAGCAGCGTGGCCACCAGCGACACGGGAACCATCAGCGCCAGATGCAATTGCGGGCTTAGCCCCAACTGCGCCATACCCGCGCCCACCAGCCCGGCGGCAAAAAAGCCAAAGCTCCAAAACGCGTGGGCACGGTTCATGATGCGGCGGCCCAGCTGGTGCTCGACCCGGTCCGCCTCCACATTCACCACCACCTCCACCAAGCCGACGCACAGACCCGCAGGCACCAGGCACATGAACAACAGCAGCGGCCCGCTGGCCCAGCTGGCGATGGCAAAAAACAGCGCAATCAGCGGCGTAAGCACCAGCAGCGCCCGGCGGTAACCGATGCGCGCCAGCAGCCGACTGGCCCAGGTGAGCGACACCAAGGTGCCCGCTGCCGTGCCGATCAACGCCAGCCCCAAAGCGCCCTCGCCCACGCCCATGCCGCGCTGGATTTCGCCCAGCCGGGGAAAAATGCCGCCCAGGCCAAACGAGTACATGAAGAAGGCCGCAAACACCCGCCATTCGGCCGGCAGGTGCAGGCCGAAGCGGTGTCCGGCGGCTAACTCCCGCCCCTCCCGGGGGAGGGTTGGGGTGGGGGCGGTATCCAAGGTATCGGTCTTCATGCCAGCCACCCCATTTCCAGCAAATCGCGCTCGCACTGCGCCGCGTCCAGAAACTGGATCGCCTGCCAGCCCCGCGCCCGCGCTGTGGCCACGTTGTAGGCGTTGTCGTCGATGAACACCGTGTCCGCCGGGGTCAGGCCAAACTGGGTTTCGGCCAGCGCGTAGATGGCGTGCTCAGGCTTCACCAGCCCCACCCGGGCCGAAAAAATGCCGTCTTCAAAGTGGCCAAAGAAATCCCGCTCGTCCAGCAGCCGGTCGGCATACGCAGTGGGCATGTTCGACAAATACACCAACCGGTGCCCCTGCGCCTGCAAACGCGGCAGCAGCGCGGCGGTGTCTTGCTTGGTGTGCAGATGGTTGGGGACAGCGTGGATGAAACGCAGCATCTCCGCCGCATCCACCCCGCTTTGTGCGCCCAGCAAGGCGGCCAGCGGCTCCGGCTCCACCGTGCCCCGGTCGAATGCGGCCCAGGTAGCGCCCGGGTGCAGGCCCTGGAAGATGCGTTCGCTCAGCGCCTGCGCAGCATCGAAGGTGGGCGCGTGCTGGGGCAGCTCGTGCTGGATGATCTCGGTGGGCTGCCAGTGCAGCAGCACGGCACCCAGGTCGAATACGGCGGTTTTGGAGGAAGATTTGGAGAGCAAGGGGAAATTCCTTATCAGGCGGAGACCAAGGGTAAAGCATTTATGCAACGCGCCAGGGCGCAGGGTTCCGGCCACGGCAAGCGGCCTTCAGGAGCCCGCTCTGCATGAGCCAAATTACTGATTGGGCGATGCGCATTACGGCGCTATGCTAGTGGCAATATGGCTCTGTAACCATCGAGAAATTTTGCCAAAACCATGAACTCAGCTCATGCCAAAAACACCCCCCGTCGGCTGCCGCCCTTGGGCATGCTGCGGGCTTTTGAAGCCGCCGCCCGCTGCGAGAGCGTGACCCTGGCCGCGCAGGAGCTGCATGTGACGCAAAGCGCGGTCAGCCACCAGATCAAGGCACTGGAATCCTGGCTGGGCGTTCCACTGGTGCAGCGCAGCGGCCGGGGCCTGGGGCTCACGGCCGAGGGCGCGGCCTACCTGCCCAGCCTGCGCAGCGCCTTCGACCAGATGGCCAACGCCACGGCCCAGGTGCAGCGCCAGCCGCGAAGCAACGCCTTGTTGGTGAACTCGATGGCCTCGCTCTCGGCACAGTGGCTGATTCCGCAACTCGCCCGGTTTTGTGCCGAGCTGCCGGGCGTGGACGTGCAGCTGTCCACCACCGTCCATTCCACCGATTTCGACCCTGCGGCTTTTGATGTGTCCATCCGCTGCTTTACCGACAGCGAGCTGGCCAGCCTGCGCCAGCACGCCCCCTGGCGGGACGTGGTGCTGGGGGCCTTCCTGCCCAACACCCTGACCCCCGTGTGCAGCCCGCAGGTGCTGGCCGGGCCACCGCCCCTGGCCACACCGGGCGATGTGCTGTCGCGCACGCTACTGCACAGCCGGTCCACCCCGCTGGTCTGGCAGGACTGGCTGGCCCTGGCCGGGCACCCCGCACAGCCACCGCGCCACCTCGTCACCTTTGACCATGCCCACCTGGCCGTGCAGGCCGCCATGCAAGGCTTGGGCATCGCCCTGGGCAACCCGCTGCAACTGCGCGAAGAACTGGCCAGTGGCCTGCTGCACACGCCCTTCCCCACCCTGACCCTGTGTGACCGCACGAACTACTGGATCATGTCGCCGCAAGCCACGCAGAACCCGTGCGCGGTGGCGTTTTGCCGATGGCTAGAGCGCTACGGTAGCTTGCAGGATTAGATGCCTTTTAGGCCTCTAGCGCATATAGCACCTTAGATGCCCGCTATAAAAAACACAGCACTTTTCCAGGCAAGCGCAGCGAAGCCCCTTCGCGAACAGCGCAGAACCGGCTCCGCCGGGCTGCTGCTGTTGCCCCCTGCAAGGGGGTTGGCGAAAAGCGCTTGCGCTGTAGCCTGGGGGTGAGCTAAGTCACCACCAGTCCTTGCGGCACAGGCCGCGTGCGGCGCAAAAAGTGCAGGCCGCACCCTCGCCCAGCGCGGCCAACGTCGCGCCACCGGCAATGCGTTGCATGTCGTCGATGATTCCGTGGATTAGCGCGTCGCGGGCCTCCACCACTTCGGTTTGTTCGAACAGCTGGCTGCCGTCTTTTTCGCCCACGTTGAGATAGGCGGCACGCAATGTGTCGTGGGGCAACAGGGCGGCGTAAAAGGCGAGCTGGGTGTCTTCCAGCGGCTGCTGGATGCGCTTGACCGTGGCTTGGGCGTTTTCGGTTTTGTAATCAATCACCAGCGCGGTGCGGCTGCCGTCGGCGTGCATTTGGTCTACCCGGTCGATGGTGCCGATCAGGGTCAGCGGGCCCAACGGCAGCTCCAGCGCGCTTTCGGCTTGTTCAAATACGCCACCGGCGGCTTCGTGCTGGGCCAGCCAGTCCAGGTAGCCATCGCGCACGCGGGGCCAGGCAGAGGCAAAGGGCAAGAATTCGCCCGGCTCCAGGTGCATGTCTTGCGTGACCTGCTCAGACGCTACATTAATCATAGCTACTCGCGCAGGTACTGATTGCGCTGGAGCCTTATTTAACGCCTCATGGAAGATTTTTAGCACCGCGTGCAACCAGGTGCCAAAGTCACGCTTGTCCACTTCGCCAGTCAGCTCTTGCGGCTCTTGCAGGCCGAGTTGGCGCAGGCCGAAGAAGCGGTACGGGCAGCGGCGCAAATCCTCGTAGGCGCTAGCCGACAGGCGGGTGATCGGCAACGCCGCACCCACCGGCAAAGGCCGTTCGCTGGGCAGCGGCGTGAGGCTGCGCGGAATGCGCGGGTCGGCCGCCAGGGGCGCAGCTTCAGCCACCCTCAGCGCCTGCACCAGCGGGCTGGCCAGCAAAGTTTCGCCCGAGGCATCGCTTTGCCGCCACAGCACATCGGTATGCGGGGTTTGCAGGGCATTGGCCCAGGCGGCACGGGCGGCGGCCTCCAGCACGGCGCGGGACGGCAGGCCCAGGGCTTCGCGCTGCGCGGCGGTCCAGGCACCGGGCGGCTCGGGCGACACGGCCAAGCGCACCTCGTCGCAGCCGGGCAACACCAGCGCAGCAAACGGGCGGGCCAGCAACTGGCTCAGCGGCAACACCACCACCTGTTCGTCCTGCGGGTGGTCGGGCACGTAGCTGGCGGCCTCCAGCGCGTCGCCCACCCAGGTACTGAACTCGGCTAGGCGCAGGCGACGGGCGGCTTGGGGAAAGTCGGCAAATTCGGCCTCGGCACCTATGTTGAGGCGCAGGGCCGAGAGTAGTTTGGCCCCGGCGGCATCGGCCTCCAGCACGGCCCACTGGCCGCTGGTTTGCAGCAAGGCGCGCACGCCAGCCAGCCAGGCGGCCAGCGGGCGGGCGGCTTGCAGGCTGGCACGCAAGTCGTTGGCCAGGCGCACGGCATCGGACACGGCGGGGTGCTTGGGCGTGGCCTCGGGGCTCCAAGCGGACCAGCTTTGCACGGACGCTTTGCGCAGCGCTTTCTCCAGCGTTTGCACGGTGCGGGGGCGGAACGTGGGGGCGTTTTTCAGCCAATCCAGCACCGCGTCGCTGCTGGCATCCCAGCGGGCCGCCCGCAGCGTCACCACCAGCTGCGCGGCGGCCCGGGTGGTGGACAGCTTCCAGCCGGTTTCATCGCGGATGCGCACGTGCTGGGCGGCCAGCATGGCGCGGATGCGGCGGGTCAGCAGGCGGTCGGTGGCGACCAAGGCGACCGGGCTGCGGCCCGCCTCGATGTGGCGCAATACGCAGGCGGCAGCGCGCTGGGCTTCGTCTTCGGAGTCGCTGGCCTCGTGCATGGCGGGCATGGGCGGCGGTGGTGGCGCGGCGCGGGTTAGGCGGGTTACCTTGTCGCCCCAGGCGGCGCACAGGGCTTCGACCAGTGGATCGGTCTGAAAGCCATCGAGCACGATGATGCAGTCCAGCGCGGCGGGCACGCTGTCGCTCCACAGCACGTCGGTGGCATAGCTGGAGGCGGCGGCCCATTCCAGCGCGATGCGGGCCACCACGCATTCCAGCGCCAGCACCGGGGCCTCCATGCCCAAACCCACGGCATCGCGGGCCCGCGCGGCCCAGTCGGCACGCTGTGGCGGCGGCACGGCAGCCACCAGCGGGGCCAACTGGTGGGCGGCATCCACCAGCCGGGCCGACAAGGCTTCGCGTTGCGCGCCCAAACCCGCGCCCTCCAGCATGGCTGGGGCTTGCAGCATGTCCATAGCGGTATCAAACCGCAGATCGTGCGGGCCCAGCGCCGCACCGCCCAGGCCATGCGACCAGTTCAGCGTGGACTCGAAGCGCGGCGTGAACCCGTCAGGCTGGGCCTGTAGCCAAAAACGGTTGGCCACCGGCATGAGTTGCGCATAAGGCAGCAAGACCACGGTGCGCGCGGGATGGGCCTGGCGCTGCACCATCGACTGCTGTATTTGGGCCAGCAGGCCGGTGCCAGGGGCAAACCACAAGGGGTCGGAAGACATAGACATATTTAGTGCGGCAGCGCAGAGGGGGTAATGGGGTTTCGCTATGCCTGTGATAGCGCCGCAGCGAGCGACGCAGGCTCTTGGTTTCTGTCACAATGCCGCAACTTTAGTCGTCTCGGCACTCTGTTTTAAGGAAATTCCCATGGCCAACGAACTCATCAAACATGTCACGGACGCAACTTTCGATGCGGACGTTTTGCAGGCCACCACCCCGGTGCTGGTCGATTACTGGGCCGAATGGTGCGGTCCTTGCAAGATGATTGCACCGATTCTCGACGAAGTGGCCACCGGCTATGAAGGCAAGCTGCAAATCGCCAAAATGAATGTGGATGAAAACCGCGACATCCCCGCCAAGTTCGGCATTCGCGGCATCCCCACCTTGATGATTTTCAAGGGCGGCGAGCTGGCCGCCACCAAAGTGGGCGCCATGAGCAAGTCGCAACTGACGGCCTTTATCGACCAGCAACTGGCCTGATCGATTAGCACCCAGCCACCCTCGCGGTGGCTTCATTTTTTCCTGTCATAATTCACCGATTCACCCGCCTGCCCTTGTGCACAGCGGTTCGAGTTGTTCGGTTTGTGAGGCCCTTCTAGCCTCCTCAAAACCTCCCCCCTTTTCCCTTCTCTGAACTCCGCACAGGAGTCATTCCATGCACTTAAACGAACTCAAGGCACTGCACGTGTCTGAAGTCCTCAAACAAGCCGAAGAACTTGAAATTGAGAACACCGGCCGTATGCGCAAGCAAGAGCTGATGTTTGCCATCATCAAAAAGCGCGCCCGCACCGGCGAGCAGATCATTGCCGATGGCGTGCTGGAAATTTTGCCCGACGGCTTCGGCTTCTTGCGCAGCCCCGACACCAGCTACACCGCCAGCACCGACGACATCTACATCAGCCCCAGCCAGGTGCGTCGCTTCAACCTGCACACCGGCGACATGATCGAAGGCGAAGTGCGTACGCCCAAAGACGGCGAGCGCTACTTTGCGCTAAACAAGCTCGACAAGGTCAACGGCGGCGGCCCGGAAGAAAACAAGCACAAGGTCATGTTCGAAAACTTGACCCCGCTGTTCCCCAAAGAGCAGATGAAGCTGGAACGCGACATCAAGGGCGAAGAAAACATCACCGGCCGCATCATCGACATCGTGGCCCCCATCGGCAAGGGCCAGCGCGCCCTGCTGGTGGCCCCGCCCAAGAGCGGCAAGACCGTGATGATGCAGCACATCGCGCATGCGATTGCCGCCAACTACCCGGACAGCCACATGATGGTGCTGCTGGTAGACGAGCGCCCAGAAGAAGTGACCGAAATGCAGCGCTCGGTCAAGGGTGAGGTGATTGCCTCCACGTTTGACGAACCAGCCGCCCGCCACGTGCACGTGGCCGAGATGGTGATCGAACGCGCCAAGCGTTTGGTGGAACTGAAAAAAGACGTGGTGATCCTGCTGGACTCGATTACCCGCCTGGCCCGCGCCTACAACAACGTGGTACCCAGCTCTGGCAAGGTACTGACCGGCGGCGTGGATTCCAACGCGCTGCAACGCCCCAAGCGCTTCCTGGGTGCCGCCCGCAACGTCGAAGAAGGCGGCTCGCTGACCATCATCGCCACCGCACTGATCGACACCGGCAGCCGCATGGACGAAGTGATCTTTGAAGAATTCAAGGGTACCGGCAACTGCGAAATCCACCTGGACCGGCGCCTGTATGAGAAGCGCGTATTCCCGTCGATGCAACTCAACCGCAGCGGCACCCGCCGCGAAGAGCTGCTGCTGTCGCCCGAGATTCTGCAAAAGAGCCGCATCCTGCGCCAGTTCATGTACAACATGGACGAAATCGAGTCGATGGAACTGATGTTGAAAAACATGAAGTCCACCAAGAACAACAACGAGTTCTTCGACATGATGCGCCGGGGCGGCTAAAGCCAAGGGCCTGAATTTTCGGGATATAATCGAAGGCTAATCGCGAAAAGTACCGGGCTTTTAAATTGGGCAAAAAAATTTCCCAAGGCACCGGGCGGCTAACGCAATTGAACAAGGAATAAATAATGAAAGCTGGCATTCACCCCAACTACCGTGACGTGTGCTTCATGGACTTGTCGAACAACTTTAAGTTCGTGACCCGTTCGTGCGTTAACGCCAAGGAAATGATCAAGATGGAAGACGGCCGCGAACTGCCGCTGTACAAGCTGGACACCTCCAGCGAATCCCATCCTTTCTACACCGGCACGCAAAAGTCTGTGGACAACATGGGCGGCCGCGTCGAGCGCTTCCGCAACCGTTTCGGCAAGACCGCTGTTGTTGCAGCCGCTCCAGTCGCCGCAGCAGAATAAGTTTTCTCGCATCTTTGAAGGGGCAGCCCGGTTTATCCGCGCTGCCTTTTTTATTGGCCGTAATATCCTCAGCCTGTGAACCAAACTACACCCGCCATCGTTGCGCAAAGCGCTGTTCGCCGTTTGCCGCGCATTGCGCTCTGGCTGTTGTGCCTGGCGTATGTGCTGCCCGGCTTCATCGGACGTGCGCCCTGGCGCAACAACGACATAGCGGCATTTGGCTATATGGCCGAACTGGTGCGGGGCAGCACTTCGTGGTTGCAGCCCAAACTCCAGGGTATGCCGCCAGAGATTGAAGCTTTGCTGCCCTACTGGCTGGGAGCCTGGGCCATACAACTGGCCCCCAACAGCTGGCCCGCCGATTTTGTGGCACGCATTCCGTTCATGCTGCTACTGGCAATGGCCCTGGCCTGTACCTGGTACGCGGTGTACTACCTGGCCCGCAGCCCGCGCGCCCAGCCAGTCGCATTTGCTTTTGGTGGCGAGGCCCAACCTGCTGACTACGCCCGGGCCATGGCCGATGGTGGCCTGCTGGCGATGATTGCCTGCCTGGGAATGGCGCAGTTGTCGCACGAAACCACCCCGGCACTGGCGCAACTAGCGTTCACCGCACTCAGCTTTTTCGCACTTGCGGCCATGCCTTACCGCACCTGGATACCGGCCATCGGTGCGGTACTGGGTCTGGCTGGATTGGCTTTGTCAGGTGCGCCCACGATGGCGGTGCTGCTGGGTTTGGGCGGTGCGCTGGTCTGCTACCTGGACCGCGAAGATCCCGACCCCGGTGCGCCATGTGATGCATCCCGCAGCCTGCGCTGGTGCGCGGCGTTGCTGCTGATCACTGCCGCTGTGGCGGGGTTGGCCTGGACACTGGCACAGTGGCGTTGGCGTGTTGAGCTACCCAGAACCGACTGGCCTAGCCTGCGCAATCTAGCCCGGCTGTTGCTGTGGTTTACCTGGCCGGTTTGGCCGCTGGCACTCTGGACGCTGTGGCGCTGGCGGCGACAACTCACCAGTGGAAATTTTGGCCGCCACCTGGCCCTACCGCTATGGTTTGCGGCCGTGGCCCTGGGTGCTACGCTGAGCACCAATGCAGCAGACCGCGCCCTGATGCTGGCCCTACCCGCAATGGCCACGTTGGCGGCATTCGCCCTGCCCACCCTGAGCCGCCCGGTCAGTGCACTGGTGGACTGGTTCACAATGCTGTTTTTCACCATCTTTGCCCTGATGATCTGGGTCGTCTGGGTGGCCGCACAAACCGGTGTACCACGCCAACCCGCCGCCAATTTGGCCCGTTTGCTCCCCGGTTTCATGCCCCGTTTTGAGTGGCTGCCGTTTGTGGTGGCACTGGGTGCCTCGCTGGTCTGGATTTGGCTGGTGAAATGGCGGGTCGGCCGCCACCGTTCGGCCATCTGGAAGAGTCTGGTCTTGCCTGCGGGTGGCACTGCGCTGTGCTGGTTGCTGCTGATGACCTTGGGCCTGTCGGCTGCGGATTTTGGCCGCAGCTATCTGCCACTGGTGCACAACATCGACCGAGCCATCCGCGCGCACAGCCCGGCACGCGCCCTGCCCGACTGTGTCGCGTTCGACAACCTGACCCGTGGGCAAATTGCAGCGTTCCAATACCACGGCCATCTGGTCTTGAAGCCTCTCCATTCTGCAAACCAGTGCACATGGCTACTGGTGGATGCCACGACCAGACGGCCCTTGACGCACAAGATAGACCGGGATACGTGGACCCTGCGCCTGGGTGTGCGCCGCCGGGCCGACAACGGTGAAGCGGTCCAGCTGTACCAACGGACAGCGCCCTAACTTTCACGCTAGCTGACATTGACTCGGGGCAATACCTGGCTCCGAAAGTTACAAGCTTTTTAGGGCTCTAGCGCATATTTAATATGCGCAAGTAACTATTAATTTGATAGCGAAACATGGGTATTCGGTTGCACCATACCCCGCAAGCGACTGGCCGGGAAAACAATTGCAAACCGCGATCCCTGGCCCAACGTGCTCTCGATGCGCAGCTCGGCACCGTGGCGCTGCACCACGTGCTTGACGATAGCCAGACCCAGGCCCGTGCCACCGGTTTCGCGGGAACGGCTGGGGTCTACGCGGTAGAAGCGCTCGGTCAGGCGCGACAGATGCTCAGACGCGATGCCCGGCCCGGTGTCTTTTACTGAAAACTCAGCGCGCCCATCGGGCATGGGCTGCCAGCGCACGTCGATACGGCCGCCAGCGGGCGTATAGCGCACAGCATTGCTGACCAGGTTGGACAAAGCGCTGAGTAGTTCACTCGATGCCCCGGTAATGGAGCCTTCGGGCATGGGGCCAAAGCGCAGTGCATGGACCTTGGTTTGCCCGGCCGTGACCATGCCAGACAAGGCCTCGGCCTCGCGGGCGCACTGGGCCAGCAGGTCACGCAACACGATCCACTCCGTCTTGCTAGGCGTTGGGCTGCCTTCGATGCTGGACAGGGTGAGTAAATCGCTCACCAGGGTTTGCATGCGCTGCGCCTGCTGGGCCATGAAGCCCAGGTAGCGCTCGCGCTGGCCTTCGTCCAGTGGCAGGCTCTGCATGGTTTCGACAAAGCCTGACATCACGGTCAGCGGCGTGCGGATTTCATGAGACACATTGGCCACGAAGTCGCGCCGCATGGCCTCGGCCTGCTCCAGTGCGGTCACATCGCGGGAGAGCAAAAGCCTGCGGCCATCGCCATAGGGATGCAAGTGGACCGACAGACGCACAGGACGGGTCGCGGAGCCGCCCCGCCCCAGCATGAAGGTGCCACGAGAGGGATCGGCATCGGCGTAGTAGGCCGCAAACGCCGGGTCGCGCACCAGGTTGCCGATCAGTTGCTGCAAATCCCGCTGGGCATCAAAACCAAAATGCTCGGCGGCAATGTGGTTGCACCACTCGATACGCCCTTGTGCATCGAGCAGCACCACGCCGTTGGGCGATGCCTGGATGGCGGCCAAAAACTCCTGTAGGCGGGTTTCGGCATCCTGCATTTTTTGCTGCGTCTGGCGCAGCCAGCGGCGGGTGCGGTCGATGATCTCACCCCACCAGCCCTGCATGTGCGGGGCCTGCACCACCTCGCCGGTGCGCAACCAGCGCATCACTCGCAAACCACGCACGGCATCCAGCAACATCCAGAAGAGTCCCGCCAACACCACACCGGACAGCGCGCCCGGATAGGCGGCCCATTGCCAGCCCAGCAGGCCCGCGCCAAGCTGAAGGCCCAAAAAGCTTAAAAGTCGAAACCACATAGGGGGAAAAGAGGGAATGCGGGTGGTGTATCAACCACCCTGGGAATCAAACGGCAGAGGCCGCCGTGGGGATGGGGGCGGGCACAACGGGCTGCGCCGTGATGCGGTAGCCTGCGCCGCGTACCGTCTCGACCATGACACCACCGGCCCCCAGGGACTCACGCAGGCGCTTAACGTGCACGTCCACCGTGCGCTCTTCGATAAATACGTGGTCACCCCAGACCCGGTCCAGCAACTGCGAACGCGAATGCACGCGCTCGGCGTTCTTCATCAAATACTGCAACAGCTTGAATTCGGTGGGACCAATTTTTACTGCCTGGTCCTGGTAGGTCACCCGGTAGGTAGCGGCATCCAGTGCCAGCGCACCAATGCGCAGGGTAACGCCCTCTGGCTCTGGCGCACGACGGCGCAGCACGGCGCGGATGCGGGCCAGCATTTCCTTGGTCGAAAACGGCTTGGAAATATAGTCGTCGGCGCCCGCGTCAAGACCGGCCACCCGGTCGTTTTCGTCGCTGCGGGCGGTCAGCAAAATGATGGGAACGCCCTTGGTGCGCGGGTTGGCTCGCCATTTTTTGGCCAGCGACAAACCGCTTTCGCCCGGAAGCATCCAGTCCAGCAAGATCACGTCAGGCAGCATGGCGTCCAGCTCGCACTGGGCCGTCACGCTGTCCATAGCCCATGTCGGCTGGAACCCGCTGTGGCGCAAGTTGACCGCAATCAGCTCGGCAATCGCGGGCTCGTCTTCGACGATCAAGACCCGGGGCATGGTTTTCATAGCAGTGCCGACTCGACTTGGGCGACGGTGGCGTGTCGCACATCTTCACCTTTGACGATGTAGATGATGAACTCGGCAATGTTCTTGGCGTGGTCGCCAATGCGCTCGATGGCTTTGGCGATGAACAACAGATCCAGGCTGCTGGAGATGGTGCGAGGGTCTTCCATCATGTAGGTGATGAGTTTGCGCACAAAGCCGTCGAACTCGCGGTCAATCAGGTCGTCTTCTTTCAAGATGTCTAGCGCAGCAGACGTGTCCAGGCGGGCAAATGCATCCAGCGCCTTGCGCAGCAGGCCAGACGCCATGTCGGCCGACACCCGCAGGTCCAATGTAGGCAGCGAACGGGGTGCGCCGCTGTTGGCAATCGACTTGGCCATGCGGGCGATCTTGTTGGCTTCATCGCCCACGCGCTCCAGATTGGCCGTGGTTTTCGATATGGCGATCAACAAGCGCAGGTCACGTGCCGTAGGTTGGCGACGGGCAATGATGCTGGACAACTCGCGGTCGATCTCGATTTCCATGCCATTGACACGGATTTCGGTTTCAGCCACCTGGTCTGCCACCTCGATGCTGAACTGCGACAGGGCGTAAACCGCCTGGCGGATCTGCGACTCCACCAAACCACCAAGCTCCATTACGCGGCTGGAAACGCCATTGAGTTCGCTGTCGAACTGGCTGGAAAGATGTTTATCGGGCATGAGAGTCTCCAATAGAAAAGGGTCGAAATAGACAAGCCGATGTCTTATTCAAAAACAGCGCAGAACTGGCTCCGCCAGGCTGCTGCTGTTGCCCCCTGCAAGGGGGTTGGCGAAAACACAAAGTGTGCAGCCTGGGGGTGTTCCTAAGGCTTTAGCCGAAGCGTCCGGTGATGTAGTCTTCGGTTTCCTTGCGCTTGGGCTTGAAGAAGATGTCTTCGGTGGCACCAAACTCCATCAGGTCGCCCAGGTACATATAGGCGGTGTAGTCGCTGCAACGCGCAGCCTGCTGCATGTTGTGCGTGACTATGACCACGGTGTAGTCGTTCTTCAGCTCGGTGATCAGCTCTTCCACCTTGGAGGTGGAGATCGGGTCCAGCGCCGAGCAGGGCTCGTCGAGCAACAGTACTTCGGGCTTGATGGCAATGCCGCGTGCAATGCACAGGCGCTGCTGCTGGCCGCCAGACAGGCTGGAGCCGCTTTGGTTGAGCTTGTCTTTAACTTCGGTCCACAAGGCGGCCTTGCGCAGCGCCCATTCGACGCGCTCTTCCATGTCGGTGGTGTTCAGGTCTTCAAACAACTTCACACCAAAGGTGATGTTGTCGTAGATGGACATAGGAAACGGCGTAGGCTTCTGGAACACCATACCGACCTTGGCGCGCAGCAACGCAACGTCTTTTTTGCTGGTCAGCAGGTTCTCGCCGTCCAGGATGATCTGGCCTTCGGCGCGCTGCTCGGGGTAGAGCTCAAACATGCGGTTAAAGATGCGCAACAGTGTGGACTTACCGCAGCCCGAGGGGCCGATGAAGGCGGTGACCTTCTTTTCGGGGATTTCCATGTTGATGCCCTTGAGCGCATGGAACTTACCGTAGTAGAAATTCAGGTCTTTGACCGAAATTTTGGAGGGGCTTGCAACAGTGGTTTGCATGGTGAAGACTCAGGTTAGTTCTTGTTGGAGCCAGCCCACAGGCGGGCCAAAATATTCAAGATCAGCACGGCCATGGTGATCAAAAAGACCCCAGCCCAAGCTAGCTTTTGCCAGTTTTCATACGGGCTCATCGCAAATTTAAAAATCGTCACGGGCAGGCTGGCCATCGGTTGGCTCAGGCTGGAGGTCCAGAACTGGTTGCTCAAAGCGGTGAACAGAAGCGGTGCGGTTTCGCCGGCAATGCGGGCCACGGCCAGCATCACTCCGGTAATCACACCGGCCCGGGCGGCTTTCAGGGTGATACTCAAAATTACCTTCCACTTGGGCGCACCCAAGGCGTAAGCGGCTTCCCGCAGGCCCGGTGGCACCAGTTGCAGCATGTTCTCGGTGGTGCGGATGACTACCGGAATCACAATCAACGCCAAGGCCACGATACCGGCCCACCCCGAAAACGATTTGAACCGCGACACCACCATCGCATAAACAAACAGACCAATCACGATAGAAGGTGCCGACAGCAAGATGTCGTTCACAAACCGGGTGGTCGATGCCAACCAGCTCCTGGTGTCGTATTCGGCCAAATAGATGCCAGCCATGATGCCGATGGGCGCGCCTATGCAGGTCGCCAGCGTCACCATCAGGAAAGAACCGTATATGGCGTTGGCCAAACCACCTTCGTCATTCGGTGGCGGGGTCATCTGGGTCAGGGTAGCGATGGTAAGACCTTCGATACCCAGCCGCATGGTTTCAAACAAAATCCAGAACAGCCAGAACAGGCCAAAAGCCATAGCCCCCAGAGCCAGCACCAGCGCTAGCTTGTTGACGCGCTTGCGTTTGGCATATTTGACGCTGCGGGTATGTTCCAGCGCCGCAGCTTTGAGCAACATTTCGCCCGTGGTCATGATTTGGCTCCTTCGTTTTTCCGCAGTTGCGACAACAGCAGTTTGGACAAGGAAAGGATGACGAATGTAATGAAAAACAGCACTAGGCCAAGGTACATCAATGCGCCCTGGTGCAGGCCTTCGCCGGCTTCGGCAAACTCATTGGCAAGGGCGGAGGTGATGCTGTTGGCAGCCTGAAACAGGCTGAGTGAATCCAGTTGGTTGAAGTTACCAATCACAAAAGTCACCGCCATCGTTTCACCAATAGCCCGACCCAAGCCGAGCATGATGCCGCCCACTACACCCGACTTGGTGTAGGGCAGCACCACCTTGGAGACCACTTCCCAGGTGGTGGCACCCAGACCATAGGCCGACTCTTTCAACAAGGTGGGGGTCACTTCAAACACATCGCGCATCACCGCCGCGATAAACGGGATGATCATGATGGCCAGAATAATGCCAGCCGACAAAATGCCGATGCCCACAGGGGCACCAGAAAACAAGGCCCCCAGGTAAGGCACATCGCCAAACGCCGCTTGCAAGGGCTGCTGCACATAGGTGGACAGCACCGGACTGAATACCAACAACCCCCACATACCGTAGACAATAGAGGGCACGGCAGCTAGCAATTCAATAGCAGTTCCCAGGGGGCGCTTCAGCCAGGCGGGCGACAGCTCGGTCAGGAACAGCGCAATACCAAAACTCACCGGAACCGCAATCAGCAAGGCAATGAACGAGGTCATCACCGTACCGTAGATCATCACCAATCCGCCGAAGTCTTCCTTCACCGGATCCCAGGTGGTGCTGGTCAAAAAGCCCAGTCCATATTTGTCAATGGCAGGCCATGCGCTAACGGTGAGCGATGCCAAAATGGCAATCAACATCACCAGCGTAAAGATGGCTGAACCCTTGGCCAGCCAGGCAAAGATACGGTCAAAAACGGGCCCGGAACGGGCTGCCTTGGGGCGTGGGGGAGTGATCATCGCGTGTCCGGAAGACTTACCAGATGGGTTTAACAGGTGCTCGGT
The DNA here is from genome assembly GCF_056521445.1 of Rhodoferax sp. LB1P47. NCBI lineage: Bacteria > Pseudomonadati > Pseudomonadota > Betaproteobacteria > Burkholderiales > Comamonadaceae > Rhodoferax > Rhodoferax sp. LB1P47. Next base: position 19,594 of record NZ_JBWMAU010000025.1, read on the forward strand.
CGCCGGGAGTGTAGATGACACGTTTGCTCCTTGGTTGATTGTGAAAAACCCACGCCTAGACAAGAACGCACACCCGCCAGAAACACAGCAGAACCCGCTCTACCGGGCTGCTGGTGTTGCCCCCCGCATGTCGTATTGGCTTTACAAGCCCATACGAGGGGGGTTGGCGAAAAGCGCTTGCGTTGTAGCCTGGGTGTGTACCAAATTACTTGATGGCGACAGGCTTGCCAGCGAGATCCGTCACTTGACCCCAGGCCTTCTCGATCGAAGCCACCACGGGTGCAGGCAGGGGCACATAGTCCAGGTCGTCGGCAATCTTGGCACCGTTCTTGTATGCCCAGTTGAAGAACTTGAACACTTCGGTCGCGTTGGCTGGCTTGTCCTGCTTGAGTTGCATCAAGATGAAGGTAGCGGTAGAGATGGGCCAAGCTTCTTTGCCTGGCTGGTCCGTGATCAGCTGGTAAAACGACTTGTTCCAATCCGCACCGGCTGCGGCTGCGGCAAATGCGGTATCGCTGGGGCTCACAAACACACCATCACGGTTCTTCAACAGCGCGTAGGTCATTTTGTTTTGCTTGACGTAGGCGTATTCGACATAGCCAATCGAATTGGGCAGACGACTCACAAACGCGGCCACACCTTCATTGCCCTTACCACCGGCACCCACAGGCCAGTTCACGGCTGTGCCCTCGCCCACTTTTTCTTTCCACTCGGGATGGACGCGGCTCAGATAGTTGGTGAAGTTAAACGTGGTGCCCGAACCATCGGCACGGCGCACGGGGGAAATAGCTGCGTCAGGCAGCGGCACGCCTGGGTTCAATGCCAGCAGGGCAGCATCGTTCCACTTGGTGATCTTGCCCAAGAAAATGTCGCCCAGCACCTGGCCGGTCAGCTTCAATTGGCCGGGCGCGATGCCCTTGATGTTGACCACGGGCACCGTGCCACCAATGACCGATGGAAACTGCATCTGGCCCTTGCTCTTCAGCACTTCGTCGGTTTGCGGCATGTCAGAGGCACCGAAATCCACCGTTTTGGAGTCGATTTGCTTGATACCAGCGCCAGAACCCACCGATTGGTAGTTGATCTTGACACCGGTGGCCTTGTTGTATTCAGCCGCCCATTTCGAATACACGGGTGCCGGAAAGGTTGCGCCTGCACCGGTAATTTCTTGGGCACTGGCCACACCAGCAAAAGACAAGGCGGCCACACCAGCAAGGCTGGTCATGGCGATTTTGAAACGGACTTGCATCAGAAAACCCTTTGGGTAAGTGGAAACAGGACGTATGGTTTGGCGTTTAGCCCAACCATTGCGATGGCGCTACTTTAAGAAGATTATGTGACAAAAATGTGACAAAAATAACCGGTTCAGCGCCGCATCATGGGTGCTATGCTGCGCCCACAAAAAAAGCGGCTACACCATGCAAAACGGAACTCTTCTCGCCGCCCTGGACCTGGGCTCCAATAGCTTTCGCCTGGAAATTGGCCGGCTCGACCACGGGCACATCCAGCGTACCGAATACCTCAAAGAAACCGTCCGCCAGGGCAACGGACTGGACGAAAACCGCAACCTTAGCCTGGAGGCCATGCAGCGCGGCTGGGATTGCCTAGCCCGCTTTGGCGAACGACTGGCCGGGTTCGAGCGCCACCAAGTACGCGCCGTCGCCACCCAAACCCTGCGCGAAGCCCGCAACCGCGACGAATTTCTGACCAAAGCACACGCCATACTGGGCTTCCCGATCGACGTGATTCCCGGCCGCGAAGAAGCCCGGTTGATCTACCAGGGCGTGGCACGCCTGCTGCCGCAGTCGGACGAGCGGCGGCTGGTGGTCGATATTGGTGGGCGCTCCACCGAAATGATCCTGGGTCAGGGCTATGAAGCCCGCGTGATGGAGTCATTTCGGGTGGGCAGTGTCGCCTGGTCGATGAAATATTTTCCCCAAGGACAATTCACCCGCGATGCATTCCGAATTGCCGAAATTGCCGCCCAAGCCGTCCTGGACGAAGCCCTGAATGCCTACAGCCGCAACACCTGGGATGTGGCCTACGGCTCGTCCGGCACAGTGGGGGCCATCGCCGACATCCTGCACGCCGCAGGCTGGCCGCTGAACCTCATCAACCGCGAAGGCCTGGACTGGATCAGCGACCGTTTGCTCAAAGCCCAGAGCGTTGAAAAACTGCGCATTGACGGCATGAAAGATGACCGCAAGCTGGTCATTGGCGGCGGCATCAGCGTGCTGCGCGCCATATTTGACCTGCTGGGCATCGACGAAATGCACGCGGCCGACGGCGCATTGCGCCACGGTGTGCTGTACGACCTGGTGGCACGCGGCCAAGAAGATACCGACCTGCGGGCCGTCTCGGTGCAGCACATGGCCAACCGCTTTGGCGTAGACAACGACCAGGCCCAACGCGTATCCCAACTCGCCTGCACGCTGTACGCCCAGCTGCAAACCGGTCAGGGTGTGGCCGCAGCCGAAGTCGCACGCCAGCAGCGCAAGCTCAACTGGGCTGGGCAACTGCACGAGATTGGCTGTCAAATTGCGCACCAAGACCACCACAAGCACGGTGCTTACATCCTGGAACATGCCGACACACCGGGTTTCGCACTGCTGGAATTGCACCGACTGAGCCAGCTGGTACAGGGCCACCGAGGCAAGTTGCGCAAACTGGAATTGGACTTTGGCGACACCACCTTCACGCAGCAACTGCTGGCCTTGCGGCTCGCCACCCTGCTGTGCCACGCCCGCCGCGCGCCGGACACCACCGGGCTGGAACTCGGCATGGACATGGGTGTGCCCACCCGGTTCACCCTCAAGCTCCGCCCAGGATGGGCCCAGCAATATCCCCAGTCCGCCCACCTGCTGCGCGAAGAGGTACTGGCGTGGCAAAAAACACCCTACACCGTGGCTTTACTGGAGACTTGATTGCCCTAAAAAAGTTTTACCATTCGTTAACATGTTCGACACATGTAAAGCGCATGCAGCACAGCATTTGAGGCAATTTAAAGGCACACCCATGGCAGCGAACCCACGCATCAACCTCGGCGATAGCTACAAACAATACTTCAAGATGTTTCCCGCATTGGATGCCGCCAGCATCGAAGAGGTTTTTTTCATCCGCCACGATGTCTATGCCCGCGAACTAGGATTTGAGCCCGTGCGCCCCGACCAGCGCGAGACCGACAAATACGACGCCCAGGCCGTGCATTGCATGGTCCGATCGACCCATATCCCAGCGCACCTGGTGGGCTGTGCACGGGTGGTCCGCACCAACCCGCAAGATCTCGATGCCCTGCTGCCGTTTGAAAACACCTGCAAACACACCCTGGACCGCAGCATCATTGACCTCTCCAAAATTGACCGCAGCCGTATCGGCGAGGTGTCGCGGCTGGCCGTCATGGGCGAGTTCCGCCGCCGCAAAGGCGAGCAACAACAAGAATCCACACTCTCCGACCAAGATTTCGGCGACAACAAACAACCCCGCTTTCCCTACATCCCGGTCAGCCTGTACTTTGCCACCGTCCTCATGGCGGAACGGCTGGGCATTGAAACGCTGTTCACCCTCACCGAACCCCGCTTGGCCGAACACTTTGGCAAACTCGGCGTAGACATCATCCCCATTGGCGGCCCAGTGGAGCACCGTGGGCAACGCGTACCCTCCATGCTGCGCGTGCCCGGCCTGGGCGACTCCCTGCGCAAGCTTGTGCGCCCCATCTGGGATACCGTCAAAGAACAATTGGACGAAGGCTACCGAACGGCGGTTTAAATCCCCGCTTCATACGCAAAACAGCATATAGGTAGAACAAACAAATAGTTGGGGTTGTGAGGGCCTGCTTTTATAGTCGCGCCCTATGCAAGATTTAGCCTTTGTTTTTGCCGGGTTCTTCGTCGGCTTCGTAGTGGGATTAACCGGGGTGGGCGGCGGTTCGCTGATGACCCCCATCCTGATCTTCTTCTTTGGCATGAAGCCGCATCTGGCCATCGGCACCGACCTGCTATTTGCCTGCTTTACCAAGCTGGGCGGCACCGTCAAGATGGCCCGTTCGCGTATGGTCAACTGGCGCATCGTCACCACACTGTGCGCAGGTAGCATTCCGGCCTCGCTGCTCACCCTGTGGGTACTGCACACCCTGGGCCCGGCCGACGCGCAGGTACAAAAAGCCATGACCACCACCTTGGGCGTAGCCTTGCTGCTCACCGCTGCCGCCACGCTGTACAAAAGCATCCGGGGCAAATCGGCGCCCCGCAGCATCAGCGCCGAGAGCATGGCCGCCGCCGAGCGCCCACGCCACTGGAGCCTGCCGCTGCTGTTTGGGGCCTTCATCGGCACGCTGGTCACGCTAACCTCGGTGGGTGCGGGCGCGATCGGTGTCACGGTGCTGATGCTGCTCTACCCGCTGCTGCCGCTGCAACGTATCGTGGCCGCCGACATTGCCTACGCCGTGCCGCTGACCCTGGTGGCAGGCCTGGGCCACGCCGGGCTGGGCTCGGTGGATTGGCCGCTGCTGGCCAAGCTGCTGGTGGGTTCGCTGCCCGGCATTTGGCTGGGCTCACACCTGATGCTGAAAACCCCCGACCGCGTGATCCGGGGCCTGCTGTCGCTGCTGTTGGCCTACGCCGGCACCAAATTGCTCGCCCTTTAAAATTCGCTCTCCACGATAGACACAAAAATGTACCAATACACCGAATTTGACAAGCAGTTCGTTCAACTGCGCGCCGCCCAATTCCGCGACCAGCTAGAACGCTGGCAAGGCGGCACCCTGGCCGAAGACGAGTTCCGCCCGCTGCGCCTGCAAAACGGCTGGTACGTGCAGCGTTTTGCCCCCATGCTGCGCGTGGCCGTGCCCTACGGCGAACTCAACAGCGCCCAGCTGCGCGTGCTGGCCACCATCGCCCGCGACTATGACAAAAAAGACGCGCACGACCTCACCAAGGCCAACCCGGGCTTAAGCGACCTGACCAGCCTGCCCAGCGCCTGCGCCCACTTCACCACCCGCCAGAACGTGCAGTTCAACTGGATTCCGCTGGACAAGAGTGCCGACGTGATGGACCTGCTGGCCAGCGTGCACCTGCACGGCATCCAGACCAGCGGCAACTGCATCCGCAACACCACCAGCGACGAGCGCGCCGGTATCGCCGAAGATGAAATCGCCGACCCCCGCCCGCTGGCCGAAATCATCCGCCAGTGGAGCACGCTGCACCCCGAGTTCGCGTTTTTGCCGCGCAAGTTCAAGATCGCCATCGTTGGCGCCACCGACGACCGCGCCGCCACCGCCTGGCATGACGTGGGCCTGCATGTGTTGAAAAACGAAGCCGGTGAAGTCGGCCTGCGGGTAATGGTGGGCGGCGGCATGGGCCGCACCCCGGTGGTGGGCACGGTAATCCGTGACTTCCTGCCCTGGAGCCAGATCCTCAACTACCTGGAAGCCGTGGTCCGCGTCTACAACCGCTGGGGCCGCCGCGACAACATCTACAAGGCGCGCATCAAGATTTTGGTCAAGGCCGAAGGCCAGCGCTATATCGACGAGGTGGAAGCCGAGTACCAGCAAATCCTGGCGGTAGACGGCGCGCCGCACACCATTGCCCAGACCGAGCTGGACCGCGTTACCGCCTGCTTTGTGCCCCCGGCCAGCCGCGTGGGCGCACTGCCCGCCGTGGTTAACCCGGTGGCCGCGCCGGTGGATGACAAGGAATACACCCGCTGGCTGCAACAAAACGTGGCCGCGCACCAAAACCCGCTGCTGCGCGCCGTCACCCTATCGTTCAAACGCCTGGGCTACTCGCCGGGCGACGCTACCGGTGCCCAGCTGGATGCCGCCGCCGCCCTGGCCGACACCTTCAGCGCCGGTGAAACCCGCGTCACCCACGACCAGAACCTGGTGCTGCCCTGGGTGCGTGCCGATGAATTGCCCGCCGTCTATGCCGAAGCGCGCGCCCTCGGCCTGGCCCGCGCCAACATCCGCCTGCTGACCGACATGATCGTCTGCCCCGGTGGCGATTTCTGCGCGCTGGCCAACGCCCGCTCGCTGCCCATATCGGAGGCCATCAGCCAGCGCTACCAAGACATGGACGAACTGTTCGACCTGGGCGAGATCGACGTCCACATGAGCGGCTGCATCAACTCCTGCGGCCACCACCACAGTGCCCACATCGGCATTCTGGGCGTGGACAAAGACGGCCAAGAGTGGTACCAGATCACGCTGGCGGGATCGGACGGCTCCAACCTGTCTGGCCCCGCCGTGGCCGGCAAGGTGGTGGGCCCGTCGTTCAGCGCGGCCGAGGTGCCCGAAGTGATTGAAGCCGTGCTCGACACCTACCGCAGCAGTCGCAACACCGGTGAAACCTTCATCGACACCCTGCGCCGCGTGGGCCAAGACCCGTTCAAGCTGGCCGCCAACGCCGCCCGCACCAGCACCGCCCGTGCCCCCCGTGCAGCAGCCGAAGCCTGAAAGTAATACTATGAAAATAATAGCTGCTACCGCACATACCGCCTGCGCAGAAGGCCAAAAAGACCAAATTTCTTTGGCCAACGATGCCGACCCGCGCGCACTGGACCTGGCAGGTGTTGCCCGCATCGACCTGCACTTCCCCAAGTTCACCGATGGCCGCGCCTACAGCCAGGCCTTTCTGCTGCGCCGCCGCCTGGGTTTTACCGGCGAAATCCGGGCCACCGGCGACGTGCTGATCGACCAGCTGGTGCAGATGCAGCGCAGCGGTTTTGACGTTGCCGTGCTGCGCGAAGGCGTGGATGCCAGCGCCGCCCAGCGCCAGTTCGACCGCTTTGAAGGCTTCTACCAAGGCGATGCCGTCCATGTAGAACCGCACTTTGCCGAAACCGAGCACTCCGCAGCCTACGGCGCAGAGCTGGCCCGCCAAGACTCATATTGATAACAAGTAGCAAGACACCATGAGTACCCTCAATCTCGCACAGATCAACGCCGACCTCGGTCGCAACGCCCCCGCACTGGTGGAATGGGCCCTGGCCTTAAACCAGTCCGCCATCGTCACCACCAACTTCCGCCCCTTCGAGGCGGTCATCCTGCACATGGTCACCAGTGTGAACCCTGGCGTGCCCGTGGTCTGGATGGACAACGGCCTCAACACCGAGGCCACCTACCGCTTTGTTGATGAAGTCACCCAGCGGCTCAAGCTGAATCTGCACATCTACCTGCCACGCCGCTCGCGTGCGCACCGCGAAGCCGTGGACGGCCCCACGCCCGCGCTGGACGACCCACGCCACGCCGCCTTCACCGAAGAAGTGAAGCTGGAGCCCTTTGCCCGCGCCCTGCGCGAGACGGCACCCAAGGTCTGGTTCACCGCCCTGCGCGCCACCGACACCGCCGTGCGCGCCCAGATGGACCCGGTGAGCATCAACCCCGACGGCCTGATCAAGGTCGCCCCCCTGCTGCACTGGTCGTCCAAAGAGCTCTACGCCTACTGTGAAACCCACAACCTGCCCAACAACTTCGACTACGTGGACCCCACCAAGGGCGATGACAACCGCGAGTGCGGCCTGCACCTTGCCCACTGAAACCTGACCCCCGACATGAAACCCCAAGCTACCCCACACCATCTGAGCAACACCCACCTCGACGCGCTGGAGGAAGAAACCATCTTCATCCTGCGCGAAGTGGCCGCCGTGTTTGAACGCCCCACCCTGCTGTTTTCGGGCGGCAAAGACTCGCTGGTGCTGCTGAAATGCGCCGAAAAAGCCTTTGGTGCGAAGAACGTATCCACCGGCAGCGGCGGCATTCCCTACCCGCTGCTGATGATCGACACCGGCCACAACTTCCATGAAGTCACCGACTTCCGCGACTTCCGCGCCAAAGAACTGGGTGCCGAACTCATCGTGCGCAACGTCGAAGACTCCATGAAGCGCGGCACCGTGCGTCTGGCGCATCCCGGCGAAAGCCGTAACGTGCACCAGTCGGTCACCCTGTTAGAGGCCATCGACGAATTCCGCTTTGACGCACTCATCGGCGGCGCCCGCCGCGACGAAGAAAAGGCCCGCGCCAAGGAACGCATCTTTTCGCACCGCGACAGCTTCGGCCAGTGGCAGCCCAAGGCCCAGCGCCCCGAGCTGTGGACCCTGTTCAACACCCGCCTGCAGCCCGGCGAGCACTTCCGCGTGTTCCCCATCAGCAACTGGACCGAGCTGGACGTGTGGCAGTACATCGAACGCGAGCAAATCGCCCTGCCGTCTCTGTACTACACGCACAAACGCGAAGTGGTGGAGCGCAAGGGCCTGCTGGTGCCGGTAACCGACCTCACCCCGCTCAAGGCCGGTGAAACCGCCGAGATGCGCGACGTGCGCTTCCGCACCGTGGGCGACATCACCTGCACCTGCCCGGTGGAGAGCCTGGCCGCCACCGCCGCCGACATCGTGATCGAAACCCTGGCCGCCGACGTGAGCGAACGCGGCGCGACCCGCATGGACGACAAGACATCAGAGGCTTCGATGGAGAAGCGCAAGAAAGACGGATACTTCTAATGAATGCTACTACTTCTATAGCTACTTCCGCAGATACCACCTGCGCTACAGCCCTTTCCGCCTTAAAATTCATCACCTGCGGTAGCGTGGATGACGGCAAGAGCACCCTGATTGGCCGCCTGCTGGTGGACACCAAGGCCGTGCTGCAAGACCACCTCGCGGGCGTGCAGCGCCAAGGCGAAACCGACTTGGCCCTGTTGACCGACGGCCTGAGCGCCGAGCGCGAGCAAGGCATCACCATCGACGTGGCCTACCGCTACTTCAACACCGAGAGCCGCAAGTTCATCATCGGTGACGCGCCCGGCCACGAGCAGTACACCCGCAACATGGTCACCGCCGCCAGCAGCGCCGATGCCGCCGTGGTGCTGGTCGATGCCACCAAGCTGGACTGGAAGAACCCGGCCCTGGAACTGCTGCCGCAAACCCGCCGCCACTCGCTGCTATGCCACCTGCTGCGCGTGCCCAGCATCGTGTTTGCCATCAACAAGCTGGACGCGGTGTCCGACTCGGCCCTGGCATTTGCCCACATCAGCGCCGCGCTGAACGCCTTTGCCGCCGCTGCCGAAATTCCGGTTAAAGCCATCGTGCCCGTGTCCGCCCTCAAAGGCTGGAACGTGGTGGAAGCGGGCCACGCCGACACCCCTGACTGGTGCGGCTACACCGGCCCGACCTTGCTGCAAATTTTGGAGCAACTGCCCAGCACGCCCGCCGAGGGTGACCAGCCCTTTGCCTTCCCGGTGCAGTGGGTCGAAAAGTTCTCTGCCAGTAGCGACACCAGCCAGGGCCGCCGCGTGTTCTGGGGCCGCGTCGCCACCGGTAAGGTCGAAGTGGGCCAAGAAATCCGCATCCTGCCCAGCGGCCAAACAGCTACTGTGGCCCAGGTGCTGGACCACGCCCGCAACCCGAAAAGCGTGTTGGCTGGCAACAGCGCCGGCATCACGCTGGACCGCGAAGTCGATGTATCGCGTGGCGACTGGCTGTTGGCACCCGGCCAGTTTGAAGCCAGCCGCGAAATATCCGCTACCGTGGCCTGGATGGACGACGAGCCGCTAGTTGCAGGCCGCGTCTACTGGGCGCTGCACGGCCACCGCTGGGTCAAGGCCAAGGTCCAGCGCATCGTGCACAAGCTGGACATCAACACCCTGGCCGAGGAAGATGCCACCGAGCTGCCCCCCAACGCCATCGGCCACGTCGAGCTGGTGCTGCAAGAGGCGATTGCCACCCGGCCCTACACACAATCACGCTCACTGGGCGCGCTGGTGCTGGTCGATACGGCATCGCACAAAACCTCGGCCGCCGTCCTCGTCCGCTAAACCTTAAAATCGCGGGTTACCCCGCGTTTATGAAACAAATACTATGACCCACGTCGTCTCCGAAGCCTGCATCAAATGCAAATACACCGACTGTGTGGACGTGTGCCCCGTGGACTGCTTCCGCGAAGGCCCGAACATGCTGGTCATCGACCCCGATGAATGCATCGACTGCGCGGTCTGCATCCCCGAGTGCCCGGCCAACGCCATCTATGCCGAAGAAGACATGCCCGCCGACCAGTTGGCCTTCATCAAGCTCAACGTCGAACTGGCCCGCGCCGAAGGCTGGAAGAGCATCACCAAACGCAAACCAGCCCTGGCCGATGCCGACGACTGGAAAGACGTGATGCCCAAAATCCAGCTGCTGGAGCGTTAATTGATAGCCACCGGGGCCGTCGTCATTGGCGCGGGCCCGGTTGGGCTGTTTCAAATATTCCAGCTCGGCCTGCTGGAAGTTCCCACCCATGCCATCGACGCGCTGCCCCACGTGGGCGGCCAGTGCATGGAGCTGTACCCCGACAAACCCATCTACGACATTCCAGGCACACCTGCCACCACGGGGCGGGAACTGTCGGCATCGTTGTTGCAGCAAATCCAGCCGTTCAACGCGCAATTTCACCTGGGCCAGCAGGTCAGCCAGATAGAAAAACAGGCCGATGGCCGCTTTCTGGTGTCCACCGACCAAGGCACACAGCTTTTGGCCCCGGTGGTCATCATCGCCGCCGGTGTCGGCGCGTTCCAGCCCCGGCGCTTGAAGCTGGACGGCATCGAAATTTTTGAAGGTGGCCAACTGCGCTACCACGCAGCCCCCGCCAATGTGGCAGGGCTGGATGTGGTGGTTAACGGCGGCGACGAGGCCGCACTGCACTGCGCAATCGCATTGGCCGAATCAAATGCCAAAAGCGTCACCCTGCTGCACCGCCGTGACGTGCTGCAAGCACCGATGGCCGACTTGGTGGAGATGCAAATGCTGGTCGATGCCGGGCGCATGCGCTTCCATGTCGGGCAAATCACCGGATTTAACGCGGCAGATGGCCGCATGACGCACCTAGAAGTCACCGATGTGGAGGCCGCCGTGCAGCACCTGCCGGTAGATGCCCTCAGCGTCTTCCTGGGCCTGTCGCCCAAGCTCGGCCCGGTGGCAGACTGGGGTTTGGCAATGGAGCGCAAGCAGTTGCAGGTGGACACGGCCCGGTTTGAAACCAGCATGCCCGGCATCTTTGCGGTGGGCGACATCAACACCTACCCGGGCAAGCAAAAGCTCATCGTCTGCGGCTTCCACGAGGCCACGCTGGCGGCGTATGCGGCGGCACCGCTGGTGTTTCCGGGCAAGAAAATCCCGTTCCAGTACACCACCACCTCATCCCGGCTGCACCAGCTGCTAGGGGTTTAGAACGCGTTCACGTTCTTAAAACTTGACTCGGTAATAGACCATCGTCCGGCCTTTGCTCAGGCGCAGCACCACCCGTTCATTGGGGTTGATCTGTAGGCCCAAAGCACCGCCCAGCTCAAACTGGAGGCCGCGCGCACTGGCGGCGCTGAACTGCATTTCCAGCCGGGTGCTGTAGCGCAAGGGGTTGTTGGTTTGGCTGGCAAGGCCCTGCGGCGCGAACCCGGTGCGCAGGTCCTGCCACACTCCGATACGCACCCGACCCCGGCCTTCGTCGGCCGAGCGCCAATGCAGGCCCAGGTTCAGGCCCGCAGCGGCATTACCCGCATCGCGCACCCACCCCCCACGGGGTGCATCCAGAGGCAAAGGCAGGGCCAAACCCCAGCCAATCCCGGCCTCGGGGGCCAGGCCAGACCATCCCGTCAGGCTGATGCGGCTCTCCATGCGTCCATCCGCTGGCTGTAAAAGCGGAGTGCTCTGGCTGGCCCATTCCCACTGCGGGGCCACGTCTTGGGCCTGCACCCACCCGGTGCCACACAGCGCAGCCAGCGCCACACAGCAACGCGGATAAACCAGCACAACACGGCGAACAGCGACAGCAGACATAGTGGCGCACCTGGGTGTAGATGCTTACATTGTGCGTCGCTACGGCGTTTTTGCCAGCGGGCCCCGTCGAAGGGCTTAAAACTCTTTGACCAGCGAATAGGTCAGCCCGGCAGCGCCCAGCATGTCGATCTGGGCATTCCAGCCCGAGCCAAAGCGCCAGCCCACCGCAGGCACAAACCCTGGCGAGAAGCCTTTGTAGTTCAGCGGCACCTTGTTTTCAAACGGTGCTTTGTAGCCATACAAAATGCCGGCCGACCACTTTAAATACACCTGGGGCAGGCTATCGAACACGTTGTAGTAGCTCTTGCCCAGGTACAGGTAACCGCTGTCTTGTCCAAACGAGTTGCTGAACAACGCCACACCGTAAAAAGTATGGTCGGGCGCTTCACGCTCCAACCCGGCCAGATGCACCGGGCGGTGCTCGACGTTGTAGCTGTAATGGAAGGTGTAGGGGCTCACCTCGATGCGCCAGAGGTAAGGCACGGGTGGCGGCTCGGTGGCGGTCTGGGCCGACACGCTGCAGGCCAGCCCCAGCAGCGCGCAAGCGGCCAGGGGGCGAAATTTCAAAAAGGGATCCATAGAATCTGAGACATTAAAAGTGGCTAAGAGCTACGCGGCTGCACCCTTGGGTCACGGGAATGCAAGTACCATAAGCTTGGCTGGCAGGCATTGTAACGCTACCACTTTAATAGCTTAAAGCGCATACAGAATATGCGCTAAAGCCCTATTTTGTATATTTTTGTAAGCCAGCCTGAACTACAATCCGACCACTCCGCAACCATGCGGGGTTCCGCTAGGGGTGTTGCCGCTGTAGAGGCTGCGACTGAGAAAGTCCCTTTGAACCTGATTGAGGTAATCCTCGCGCAGGGAAGCAAGTTCTTCAACGGCGGCCCTCTCTCGGGCCATGTATGTCCGTTCGGTTCAAGCCACCCTGCCACAACTTTGCATGGAGCAAATCAATGGCAAATTCATCCCATCTACACAACCAAGCCCTGAGCCCGATCCCGGACGCCAGCCGGGTATTTAGCGGGGCATCGCACGCCGCCCTGTGGTTCAGCCTGGGCGTGGGCCTGCTGGTGATGCAGATCGGCGCTTATCTGGTGCCCGCCGTGGGCACGCAACAGGCGCTGCTGGCCATCGTGCTGGGGTCTGTGCTGGGTGCGGGCCTGCTGGGCTGGGTGGCGCGCATCGCCTGCGACAGTGGCCTGTCCAGCGCCGGACTGATGCACGCCACCTTTGGCAGTGGCTTTGCCCGGCTGCCGGTGCTGCTGAACATCGTGCAACTGGTGGGCTGGACCACCTTTGAGCTGGTCATCATGCGTGACGGCACCGCCGCTATGGCCAAGCAGAACTTTGGCCTGGACCTGGCCAGCCCCAGCGGCGTGCTGCTGACCACCCTGCTCTGGGGCGCGGTGCTCACGGCCCTGATGGCGGGCTCGATGCTGACCCTGGTGCGCAAGTTCATTGGCCGTTATGGCCTGCCGCTGGTGGTGCTGTCGCTGCTGTGGCTGAGTTGGCAATTCGCCCAGCAACTGCTGGCCGGTGATGCACAGGCCTTCTGGCAGCGCCCCGGCAACGGCAGCATGGGCATGCTGTCGGCGATGGACCTGGTGATCGCCATGCCGGTGTCGTGGCTGCCGCTGGTGGCCGACTATGCCCGCCACGGCCGCAACCGCACATCGGCCATGACCGGCACCTGGCTGGGCTACGCGCTGGCCAATATCTGGTGCTATGCACTGGGCGTGGTGGTGGTCACCGTGGCCGCACCGGGCACGGATCTGGTCACCGCCTTGCTGCTGGCCCAGGGCGGCCTGCTGGCGCTGGGGTTGATCTTGCTGGACGAGGTGGACAACGCCTATGGCGACGTGTATTCGGGTGCGGTGTCAGCCCACAGCCTGCGCCCGCAGTGGAGCATCCGCCGCTGGGGCCTGCTGCTGGCCGTGGTCTGCACCGGGCTGGCGCTGGTGCTGCCGATCCACAGCCTGGAGCCGTTTTTGCTGCTGCTGAGCTCGGTGTTTGTGCCGCTGTTCGGGGTGATTTTGGGCCGCCTGGGCAGCCACGCCAAGGCCCATTCGCAGCGCCGGGTCGAGCCGCTGGCCGCTGGCCTGTGGCTGGCCGGCATCGCCGTCTACCACCTGCTGGCCACCTTGGCCCCCCAGTTCGGCGCGGCCCTGCCCACGCTGGCTTTGGTGTTCACGGCCGCCTGGCTAAGCCGCCCGCTGCGCACCACTTACTCGCTATAAAATAAATAGCTACTAACGCATATTAAATATGCGCTAGCGGCCTATTTCTTATAAATTTAGCCAGCCAACACCTGCATAGCCACAGGCGCAAAACCGTGGTTCAACGGCCCCTGGCCGCGCCCGGTATGCACCTGGGCACCGCCGGTGATGGCTCCCAAAATGTAGGTTCGCGCCAGCCCCACCGCCTCGGGCAGGGCGTGGCCCTGCGCCAGGTACACGGCGATGGCCGACGACAGCGTGCAGCCGGTGCCGTGGCCGTTGTGGGTGGTGATGCGGCGGCTTTCCCACCAGTGCAGCGGGCCACCATGCAGGCCCAGCACATCCACCACCGCGCTGCCCGGCAGATGCCCGCCCTTGACCAGCACGGCCGGTGCGCCCAGCGCCAACAAGTCGGCCACAGCAGGGGGCAAAGCAGCCGCGTCCTCCACGCTGCGGCCCAGCAGCAGGGTGGCTTCGTCCAGATTGGGCGTGACCACGGTGGCGCGGGGGAAGAGTTGTTCCACCAGCACCTGCACCGTCTCTTGGGCCATCAGCCGGTCGCCACTGGTGGCCACCATCACCGGGTCGAGCACCACTTTGGTGAGCTGGTAGTGGTCAATTGCCCAGGCCACCACCTCGACCATCTCGGGCGAATGCAGCATGCCGATCTTCACGGCGTCGGCACCGATATCGTCCAGCACGGCCTCCAGCTGGGCCTTCAGGAAGGCCGGAGGCACGGGGTGGATGGCGGTCACGCCCCGGGTGTTTTGTGCGGTCAGCGCAGCCAGGGCCGTCATGCCGTAGCAACCCAGGGCGCTGAATGTTTTCAAATCGGCCTGGATGCCTGCGCCGCCGCCGCTGTCGGACCCGGCGATGGAGAGCAGGCGCAGGTAGCGCGGGGAAGGTGCTTGGTCAGTCATGCCGAAATTATCGGCGAGCGAGTGTGATGTAATTCACGGTTACGGATGAAACAGGGGTGTCTGGCTATTGCATGTGCGGTGGCTGGGCTGAGAAAAACCCTCATACCCGATCCAGATCATGCTGGCGTGGGAAGTTTCCAACCAACGACTACGCCTCGTTTCGTCCAGCACACCCTACGGACGATCCCTTGGCAACACCTCTGACCACCACCATCCTCGGCGCAGGCCTGATGGGCCGCTTGTTGGCCCTGGCATTGGCACGCGCGGGCCACACGGTACAGGTATTTGAAGCCGCTGGGCCCGAGGCCGAGGGCGCAGCCGCCCGGGTGGCCGCCGCCATGCTGGCCCCGCTGGCCGAGTCGGCCATTACAGAGGCCAGCGTGGTGCAAATGGGCCAGCACGGGCTGCGGCGCTGGCCGGAGCTGATCGCGCAGCTCGACGCGCCGGTGTTCTTCCAGCAAAACGGCACATTGATTCTGTGGCACCGGCAAGACGCAGCCGAGGCCACGCGCTTTGGCCACCAGTTGAGCGCCACCCGCCAGCAGTTGCCCAGTCTGCCCGCCCCGCAGGCGCTGGATGCCGCCGCCATCGCTGCGCTGGAGCCCGGCATCGGCAGCCGCTTTGCCCAGGGCCTGTACCTGCCGGGCGAGGGCCAGTTGGACAACCGCCAACTGCTGGCCGCGCTGCTGCTGCAATTGCAAAAACACCAGGTCGGTCTGCACTGGCACAGCCCGCGCGAACCGCAGGATTGCCAGGCGGACTGGGTTTTCGACTGCCGGGGACTCGGTGCACGCAGCCAATGGCCGGGCCTGCGCGCGGTGCGCGGCGAGGTGCTGCGCCTGCACGCGCCGGGGGTAGATCTGCGCCGCCCGGTGCGGCTGGTGCATCCGCGCTATCCGCTGTACATCGCGCCCAAAGAAAACAAGGTGTTCGTGGTGGGCGCCACCGAGATCGAGTCGGACGATATGTCCCCCATGAGCGTGCGCTCCAGCCTGGAGCTGCTGAGTGCCGCCTACAGCGTACACAGCGGTTTTGGCGAGGCGCGCATCCTGGAATCCAACACCCAGTGCCGCCCCACCCTGCCCAACAACCTGCCCGCCATCCGCCAAGCCAGCGCCCGCGTGCTGCACATCAACGGCCTGTACCGGCACGGCTTTCTGATCGCCCCGGCCATGCTGGACGCGGTACTGGAACTCATAGAAAAAGGGCATTCAGCGCTTGCCACGCAATGGGGTCTTGCTATAGAAACTGCATGAACGTACTGATCAACAACCTCCCCCACATCCTGCCCGTCGGTGCCACCCTGGCCGACGCGGTGGCGCTGCTGCAAGCCAAGCCGCCGTTTGCCGCTGCCGTCAACAAGGCCTTTGTGCCGCGCGCGCTGTACCCACAGACCGCCCTCCAGGATGCCGACCGCATCGAAATCATCCACCCCGTCACCGGCGGCTGAAATATGACACCTGATCCCCTCATCCTTTACGGCGAAAGCTTCGCCAGCCGCCTGCTGCTGGGCACCTCGCGCTATCCTTCTCCTAGCATCCTGGGCAGCGCCATCGCCCGCGCCCAGCCCGCCATGCTGACCGCGTCGCTGCGCCGCCAGAACCTGGGCCAGGCCGATGCGGCGACCAATGGTTTCTGGGATTTGCTGCGCCAGACCGGCGTGCCGGTGCTACCCAACACCGCTGGTTGCCACGGCCTGCAAGAAGCCATCACCACCGCCCACATGGCCCGCGAAGTGTTCGACACCCCGTGGATCAAGCTGGAGCTGATCGGCGACGACTACACCCTGCAACCCGACACGCTGAACTTGGTTGAGGCCGCCAGCCGCCTGATCCAGGACGGCTTCAAGGTGCTGCCTTATTGCACCGAGGACCTGGTGCTGTGCCAGCGCCTGGTCGATGTGGGCTGCCAGGCCGTCATGCCCTGGGCCGCACCCATCGGCACCGGCAAGGGGCCTATCAACCCCTACGCCATGCAAGTGCTGCGCGAGCGCCTGAGCGTGCCGCTGCTGGTCGATGCCGGGCTGGGCCGCCCCTCGCACGCCTGCCAGGTGATGGAATGGGGCTATGACGCAGTGCTGCTGAACACGGCCGTCGCCCTGGCGCAAGACCCGGTGCGGATGGCCGGGGCCTTTGCCGATGCCGTGCAGGCAGGACGCAATGCGTTTTTAGGCGGCGCGATGCTGGAGCAGCAGGCCGCCCAGCCCAGCACCCCGGTGCTCGGCACACCGTTTTGGCACCACGCGCAGGAATAAAACATGCCCCACGACATCACCACCCGCTTTGCCGACATGGCCCTGCCTGCCACCGACGAAGCACTGCGCCTCAGCGCCTGCCTGCAACTCGGCTTCATCCCCACCGATGCCGCCTGCATCGCCCAGGCCTGGCAGGCCCAAATCACGCGCACCGGCAACGCCAGCGACTGGCCCGACAGCCCGCAAGATTTCGGCCTGCGCCCCTGGCCGCGCCGGGATGCCTTTGCGCCCTGCCCGCAGCAACTCGGCCTGTACGCCGTGCTGCCCAATGCCGCCTGGGTCGGCCGCATGGCCCGCGCCGGTGTACCCACGGTGCAGTTGCGCTTCAAATCGGAAGACCCCGAGGCCATCCAGCGCGAAGTTACCGCCGCCGTGGCCGCCGTGCAGGACACGCCCGCCCTGCTGTTCATCAACGACCACTGGCAGGCAGCCATACAGGCCAGCGCCTACGGCGTACACCTGGGCCAGGAAGACCTGGACCTGCTGCAAACCGTTGATTTGGATGCCATCCGCATCGCGGGCCTGCGCCTGGGGGTCAGCACCCACGGCTACGCCGAGATGCTGCGCGCCGACCGCGTCAGCCCCAGCTACATCGCGCTGGGTGCGGTGTTTCCCACCACCCTGAAGCGCATGGCCACTGCCCCCCAAGGCACGGCCCGGCTGGCCGCCTATGCCCGCCTGCTACGCGACTACCCGCTGGTGGCGATCGGCGGCATTGACACCGATCGCCTGCCCGAGGTGCTGGCCAGCGGTGTCGGCTCCATCGCCGTGGTGCGGGCGCTTACCGCTACCCCCCACCCCGAGCAAACCGCTGCGGACCTGGGTGCCCGCATCCAGAAGTTTTTGACACCCGTGCAGAAAGCGTAAAAACCCACGCTATAATTTGAGGCTGCAATATTCCTCGATAGCTCAGTTGGTAGAGCGCCGGACTGTTAATCCGTAGGTCCCTGGTTCGAGCCCAGGTCGAGGAGCCAAAATTTGAAAAACTGAATTTTTGGGCTTACGCCAACCGTAGGCCCTTTTTATTTCAGTAGTTCCCGTTGAAATATGTATTCCTCGATAGCTCAGTTGGTAGAGCGCCGGACTGTTAATCCGTAGGTCCCTGGTTCGAGCCCAGGTCGAGGAGCCAAAACAAAAACAAATCAAGCACTTACCCGTTCAGGTTAAGTGCTTTTTTTATGCCCAACCGCCCCCCGCAGTAAATGCAATTACCGAAAGAAAAAACATGTTTGACACCAGCGGCCAATGGATCCCTCTTGCCAGCTTCGACGACTTTGATGACGGCTTGACCGAGCTGATCGACCTGTGGTCCAGTCCGGAAAAAACCGCTACCCAGCAGCGCAAGCAAGACGCACTCGCCCACTACAAGGCAGACCTGGAAGCGGCCACGCTCGAATGGGCCGAGAACAAAGCCAAGTCCAAAAAATACGCGGCGATTGCGCAAGAACTCGCCGAGTTTGAAGAAGTGCTGGTGAACGGCGCAGGCCCAGCGGCCTAAACAGGTCATTTTTGTAGGGCACGGCGGTTTGCACCGGGCTGGTATCTTCGGCCCATGCCCATCCATTCCTACGAACCCCGCAACGGCCACGGCCTGCCGCACGATCCGTTCAACGCCATCATCGGGCCGCGCCCGATTGGCTGGATCGCCTCGCGCAGCGCCGCCGGGGCGCTGAACCTGGCCCCGTACAGCTTTTTCAACGCCTTCAACTACACGCCGCCCATCATCGGCTTTGCCAGCGTGGGCGCCAAAGACACGCTGCGCAACATCGAGGAGACCGGCGAATTTGTCTGGAACCTGGCCACCCGCACGCTGGCCGAGGCCATGAACCAAACCTGCGCCGCCGTGCCGCCCGAGGTCAGCGAATTCGGGCTGGCCGGGCTGACCCCGGTGGCGTCGCAACTCGTGTCCGTGCCGCGTGTGCTGGAAAGCCCGGTGGCCTTCGAGTGCCGCTGCACACAGATCGTGCAGCTGCTTGCCGCCAGCGGTGACAGCGTGCCCACCTGGCTGGTGCTAGGCGAGGTGGTGGCGGTGCACATCGACACCGCGCTGTTGAAAAATGGCGTGTACGACACGGCCAACGCCGGGCACATTCTGCGCGGCGGCGGGCCCGCAGATTACTTCCATATCGGGCCTGAGCAGTTGTTTCAGATGCACCGGCCGCGCTGAAAATTTAAGCAAAATAAGCCGATAGCGCATATAGAACCTGCGCAATATGCTATCAAATAAATAGCGTCAACCTGCTGGCGCAATCTGCCGGTACACCTCTTGGGCCACCCGTGTCAGCGCCGCTTTGTCGATGCTGCCCGACAAGGCGTAGCCAAAACCTGCATCCACCCAGTAGAAGACGTTGACCTTGTCGTACTGGCCAAACCGGAAGGCGGTTTCGGGCTGCGGGGCCCGCTGGGGGGCTTCGTGGGTGACGTACAAGGTGAGGCGCTGGCCCGTGGCATCGGCATACATGAACTGCGCCACCGGCCCGCTGTCGCCGGGCAGCAGGCGCCCGCCCATCAGCTCAAAACCCAGCGGCTGCAAACGGGGCACTTTGACCGCCGCACCCAGGCGTTTGGACAACCAGGCCACCAGGTGCGGCTCTTGGTCGGCGCCCACCTCCACCGGGTGCCGCACCTCGGGGCTGTAGACCACGTGCGCCACGGCGGCGCGCTGGGCAAAACCCGTCAGCCCAGGGGCCGCCTGGGTCATCTGCGCCAAGGCCAAGTTCTGGTCCACGCTGCCGCGCACAAACCAGGCCGATGCGGCACTGACCACGGCAATCGCCACACCGGCTGCCAGGTGCTGGCCATACCAGGGCCTTTGGGGCAGCGCCGCCTGCACCAGGCGCGGCGGCAGGGTTTCCAGCAGCACCGGGGCAAACAGGGCGCGCAGGCCCTGGGTTTGGGCGCGATAGGCTTGGGCGCGCTGGGCGGCCTCGGGGTGCTGGGCCAGGTAGGCCTGCATGTCGGCCTGGCGCTCGGGGGCGAGCTGGCCGTCGATGTAGGCGTGCAGATCGGCTTCGGTGATGGTGGGGTGGATGGGGCTCATGGAACAACTTTCAGGTGCACCGGCTCGGCGCGGCCTTCCACCAGGGCGCGCAGGCGCTCGCGGCCACGCGACAGGCGCGACATCACGGTGCCGATGGGGATGCCCAGCGTGCTGGCAATGTCGGCATAGGCCATGTCTTCCAGCGCCACCAGCAGCAGAATTTCTTTCTGCTCGGGCGGCAATAAGGCCAGGGCGGCTTGCAGGTCCAGCACCTCCAGGCGGTCGCTGTGGGTGGGCGCCACGGGAATCTCGGGGGTGGCATCGTCCATCGCCACGGTGGCCAGTTGGGGGCGGCGCAGGCCGTCGGCGTGCAGGTTGTGCATGATGCCGAACAGCCAGGCGCGCATGTCGGCCACGCCGCGCCACAGGCTGGACTTGGCCCAGGCGCGCTCCAAGGTGTCTTGCACCAAGTCGTCGGCATCCTCGCGGTTGCGCACCAGGGCCCGCGCATAGCGGCGCAGGCGCGGCACGGCGCTGAGGAGTTGCAGGTCGTCCTGGGGCATCTGCTTTGATTACTTCACCACGTGCCAGACATCCTTGAAGTTATCGCCGGTACGGTCGGCAGCGGTTTTGTCGCCCTGGAAGAAGTACAGCGGCTTGCCCTTGTAGGCCCACTGTTTGCCGCCATCGTCGCGGGTAACGAGGCTGTAGCCGCCCATAGCCTGGTCGGTAGCAGTCGCCATCAGCGGCGGCCAGGCGGTGGCGCAGGGGCCGTTACACACGCTTTTGCCGCTGTCGGCCATGTCTTTGTCAAAGGTGTACAGCGTCATGCTGTTGGCGCCGACCAGCACGCCACCGGCCATTTTGGCTGGGGTATCGGCGGCAATGGCAGCCAGCGTGGCACAACCGAGTACGAGGGCGGCGGCAAAAGAGCGTGAAAACATGGTGTGGACTCCTGGGGGCAGGCAAAAGCGCCTACATACGGGTAGACGCAGAGTGTGGGCGGTTTATTCCCCCAAGCGTAAAAAAATATCGCCCCGCGCACACATGCCAGCCAAGATGCAGACCCGCTAAAGTTCCAATACATCCACAACCGGAGCAGTCCATGCACCCTACCCTGACCGCATTGGCCCTGGCCTTGGCTACCAGCAGCCTGCCAGCCTTCGCCCAAGCCGCGCCATCCATGCCCGTCGCTGCCTGCCCAGCCATCCTGCAACACCAGTTCCCACGCCTGCAAGACGAGGCGCCGCAGAACCTGTGCCAGTACACAGGCCGTGTGGTGCTGGTGGTCAACACCGCCAGCTACTGCGGCTTTGCGGGGCAATTTGAAGGGCTGGAGGCGCTGTACGCCAAGCACAAAGACAAGGGCCTGGTGGTGCTGGGTTTTCCGTCCAACGACTTCGCGCAAGAGGCCAAAACCTCCAAGGAAATTGCCGACTTTTGCTTCAACACATATGGCGTGAAGTTCCCGATGCTGGGCAAATCGGTCGTGTCGGGTGCGGGCAAAAATGCCTTCTACGCCCAGCTGGTCAAGGCCACGGGGCAGGAGCCGCGCTGGAACTTCTACAAATACCTGATCGACCGCAAAGGCCAGGTGGTAGACAGCTACAGCGCCATGACCGGGCCCGACAGCGCCCAGCTGCTGGCGGCGATTGACAAGGCGCTGGCCCAGAAGCCCTGACTAGATTTGCTATTATTTTTTACATCAAAAACAGAAGCATCTAGCGCATATGAAACATGCGCTAGATGCCCATTTAATGGCTCTCTTCCGTTTCGGGTGGCGCACCACTACCCCCACTCAGATCATGGACGAATCCTTGCTTTTTGAAGCGGATTGGGCGGTAAGTGAGAAAGCTTGCCAGCAATCAAGAAGGCCATAGCGATGAAGTGGTCGGTTGTG
>NZ_JBWMAU010000026.1:0-37937 GCF_056521445.1 Rhodoferax sp. LB1P47
GTGTCCGTGCTGCAAACGGGGGCAGTTGCACGTTACGGCGGTACTCAAAGGGCAGCCCTCGCTACCAGCGCCTGGCCAGCAGGGGTCCGTAGATTGCCGGGGGCCGCCGTGAGGTGTGCCGGGTTGGATTCACAGAGGAATGACAGGGCACTGCGGCGGGGTGCTCGGGGTGCTGCTGTGCGCACTGCGGCTTGCAACGCTAAAGCGGCGCTGCGCACAGTGACTACGCAACGGCAAACCCGGACAGTTCATCGACGTTGGCGCATGCGTCACAGAAATAGTCGCATAAACGCGCCCCGAAGCGGGCCATAATTTGCGCTATCGACAGGGATTGCTGGAGCAATCCCCTATTCCTCTTATCCACTACCAACGGCCATTGCGGGCGGTGGTTCAGTCCAACAAGGTTTATCTGCCGCGTATGAAGTTCGCTACTGTTTCTTGCAGCGCTGCGCGGCGGATAAACGCTATTCGTTATACGTCCGGGCTTTAAGGGCAACGAATGAACAACAAAGAGATCAAGGCCAAGCTGGCTGCACGAGACGGATTGCGCTGTGCGGTGACTGGTAAGGAGGTTCAAAACCTGGATCAGTTGGAGATCGACCATCTCGTGCCCCAAAGCAAGGGCGGGACAAATGATCTTGAAAACTTGATCCTAGTCAGCCCTCTGGTGAATCGCGCTGTCTCAGATGACGAAAGAAGGCGAACCAGACTACTCATTCAGCAGCTACGCCAGCGACAGGACGAGCTCGCCAAGAACGAGAAAGAAGCGTTCGAACGTGAGCAAGCTCATCGCATGCAGATTGAAGCCCAGAAGAAGGAGCTCGAGGACTTCAGGCGCGCGCTGCACCGAGAGCAATCAGAGCGCGAGGAGGTGTACGCCAAGGAGTTGGATGAGCATCGCAAACGCCTAGTCAAACAAGAGGCTCAGCTCGTTCAGCATCTACGCGAAAGCGAGAGGGAGTTCGGGGTCCGTCTGGCTGCGCTCGAAGATGACCGCGCTAAGTTGGAGGCCGGCATTCGAGAAAAGGAAGTCGAACTTCAACTCGCCCATGAGGATTTTTCTAGGGAAAAGGCGCGGTACGCCGAAGAAAGCCTAAAGAGGGTGCAGGCCAATGCAACGACTTATGTAACCCAGGCACTTGCGGCCCTCGACAGTGCCGCCAAGCGATATCAGTCATTTTCAGGGTATTGGTCAATTGGCGGCGTATTGGCGTTGGCATCAGGAATCGGCGTCGCAGCTTACTTTGGGATGGTGGGACTCTCGGAACCAGCGGGGGGCAGGCAATTAGATTGGGCGCACGTAGTTTTCTTCACCTTCAAGGGGCTGGTTTTGATCGCGCTTTTCATCGCGCTCGCGAAGTACTGCTTCGTTTACAGCCAGTCTTTCATGCACGAAGCACTGAAAAGCACGGAACGGAAGCACGCGATCAACTTCGGTCAGTTCTACCTCGAGTCATACGGCGCCAACGCCGACTGGTCGCAGATCAAAGAGGCTTTTGAGCATTGGAACATCTCTCCAAGTTCTTCCTTTGTTCGGTCCGATGTCGAGGCTTTTGATCCAAAGGTCATGGATCGGATAGCTCAACTTATCGAGTCAGTAAACAAGATAAAGGCCGCCGGAGAAGCAGATGAGAAAAAGCGCTGAGGGACGTATAACTGGTCGTTCCACTCGGACGGCCTCTGGCCGCCGGTGAACTCCGACGTTAAGCGTCATCATCAGACCCACTGCTATGGATGCCGAGGAATTACCGCTTCTGGACGCACTGCGCGGGTTGGCAATGCTTCAACAAGAGTTCCTTCGCCTCTCGCTCTTCATCGCCTCGCAAGGTCCAACCACGTTCGAAGGTGAGTCACTGACCTGCAGCCTCGGTGACGGTCAGCGACGAACAAGCACGTTTCTTGCCATGGCGGCAGGCCAATCGCTTGAAACGCTGCTTCGGATGGCGAAGCTTCGTGGCATACCGGTGCGTGATGCATATCCGATCGCACGCTCAGTCGTGGAGTCCTTCGTTAACGCCAGCTACCTATTGGCCGAGTCGGACGAAGTCGCCGCACGGGCTATCCGCTATGTAGATTACGCCTCCTGGCGCCACCACAACAGAAAATTTGGAAGCGGCGAGTTTTCGATCGAGGTTCGCTCAGACCCTGATCCCTCGGGGACGCTCGCACGGGAGTATCCCGAGTTCAGCGGCAAGGGAAAGAGTTCTTGGACCTCTCTCGATGTTCCTAGTCGCATCAGACGGGTTGGTGAACTTGTCGGTCGCAGAGCTGGCTCGCGTCTACTTGCAGCCTACGGCCTCATTTATTCCCTGTCGTCCGAGATCGTTCATGGATCTCCCTTCGGAGCGAGCTACTTCTACTCGGCGCACTTGAGGGGTGAACCTACCACCGAGGCATTTCGTGCTGGGACGGTTCGACACCTTGAGGAGATCTTTATCGCGGTGCTTCATGCTGGCTGCGGCTATCTTGCTGCCTTCTTTGATCGACAGAACATGCAAGCCCCCTTGGCGGCAGAGGAGAAGATCTTCGCCCGACTTCTTGACTTGAGCACCAAGTCATCTTCTGCCTTCGCCTCTGCTTCAGAGCAAGCAGACCCCAATGACGACGGGAACGACAATGACGCTTAACAAGTTGTTCGTCGCGGACATTCAGTAGCAGGATGCCGCTGCGCGGCGTGTGCTGCCCGCCGGACAACGCCAACGTTGAGGTTGTAAAAAAACCTCCCGCTAGAATTTTCAAATGCACTGCTCGAAAAATCAACGCATCAAAACAGCGCGTACGCTGCGATCAGAGGTGAGGGAATGGTTTGAGTACCCCCCAAAACACACTGTGATGGCATGCACGATGGTTTTTTTACAGCCTCGTTAGAAGCACGTCATGGTTTGAGTGTTACAGCAGACTTTATTTCAAGCTACCCTCACGCAAACCGCCCCGCCGCCTGCCTCCTGAACTGCGTAGGCGTCATCCCCTTCACCTCCAAAAACCGCCGGTTGAAGTTCGCCACGTTGTTAAACCCCACCGCGTAGCACACGCTAGACACATAGCTGTCGCGCTCCATCAGCAACTGACACGCCCGGTTGACCCGCAGGCGGTTGACGTAATTCGTAAACGTCAACCCCGTCGTTTTGCTGAAAAACCGCGAAAACGCACTCTCGCCCATGCCCACCAAGCCGCCCACTTCGCCGATGGACAGGGGTTCCAGGTAGTGGGTGTTGACATGGGCGACCACCTTGTTGATCACGGACAGGGTGTCATCGGAGCCGGTCACCGGCAGGTAGTCGCTGGAGAGCAGGCGGTAGTCGGTGCAGCGGCCCAGCAGGCACAGCAGCTGGGTGAATTCGGCAAAGCGGGCCAATCCGTGGCTTTGGCGGATACGGTAGAAGCGCTCGCGCACGGCGTCGCTGAGGCCGAAGAATTCGATGCCGTGGCGGGCGCGTTCCAGCAGCGGCAGGGTCTCTTCTAGTTCGCGGATCACGCGCATGCCGTCGCGCAGCGGGCCCTCGCGGAACTGGATGACCAGGCTGCGCACGGCCAGGCCATCGGGCGGCAGGTCGGCGCTGACCCAGTTGTGCGGCAGGCGCGGGCCGGTGAGCACCAGGTGGCCGGGCTCGAAGAAGCCGACGTAGTCGCCCACAAAAGCCTGGCCGTGCGCGCCCACAATGAGCTGCAGCTCGTACTCGTCATGGCAGTGCCAGCGCTCCAGCGGCGTGGGGCTGCCGTGCTCGAAGCAGCGCACGAAGTCTTGGTCGTCCCCCGCCTCGTAGCCCAGGCGCGGGTCGCGCAGCAGGTCGTGCTCGATCTCGGGGGCGGTGCTGCGGCGTTGGGTGGGCGGCATGGGGCTTAGATGCCGCCCGTGGGCGCGTCGCTGCGGACTAGCCCTGCGGTTTTGAGGTCGGCCCAAAAGGCTTGCGGGATGGGCAGCGTCATCCAGCGGGCATTCTGCTCGGCCTCGGCGCGCGACTTGGCACCCGGTATGACAGTGGCCACCGAGGCGTGGCCCAGCACGAATTGCAGGGCGGCGGCGGCCAGTGGCACCTGGTGGGCAGCGCAGACCTGCTCAATCTTCGCCACCTTTGCCTTGATCTCCTCCGTGGCGGGCAGGTAGTTGTAGCGGGCCTCGGGCGTGGCACCGGTGACCAGAATGCCCGAATTGAACGGCGCGCCCAGGATGACGGATACGCCCTCTTTGACGCAGCGCGGCAAAAAGGTGTCGAGCGCGCCCTGCTCCAGCAAGGTGTAGCGGCCGGCCAGCAAGAAGCAGTCGAACGGGCCCAGGTCCATCAGGTCTTCGCAGGCTTCGAACTGGTTGACACCCGCGCCAATGCCGCCGATCAGGCCCGCGCTTTTCAGCTCTTGCAGGGCTTTGAGTGCGCCGGTTTCCACAGTTTTGAGGGCGCTGCGGTAGTGGGCGCCCTGCGACCATTCGTCGCAGTCGTGGACCAGCAGCAGGTCGATGCGGTTCAGGCCCAGGCGCTGCAGCGAATCTTCAAACGAGCGCATGGTGGCGCTGTACGAGAAGTCGAAGTGCGGCGAAAACGGCAGTTCGTCCACAAAGATGCCGCCTTCGGACGGTTTGAGTTTGGGCGGCGGCACGCGGCCATGCGGCTTGAGCAGGCGGCCCACCTTGGTGGACAGCACAAACGACTCGCGGGGCAGCGCCCGCAGTGCATCACCCAGGCGGCGCTCCGACAGACCGTGGCCGTACAGCGGCGCGGTGTCAAAGTAGTTCACGCCCGATTGCTGGGCGGCCAGCACGGTGTCTTTGGCCACGTCGTCGGGCACGGCGGCATACAGGTTGCCGAGCACGTTGCCGCCGAAGCCGAGGGTGGTGATCTGCACGTCGGTGGTGCCGACCTGGCGCAAGGGGATGGGGGTTGTCATGGGGTGCGTCCTGGAGTGTTCAGTGCGGTAACGATACGCACAAACGCTGCCGAATTTGGTACGCAAATGTGCGATGCCGGTACGCGTTTGCAGCCAGGAATACAGGAATACCCAGGAAAACCCAGGAATACCCCGCCCCACCGCCTGCCAATGTCCAGAGCCTACAGCCGCCCGGCTACAGCGGGCTGTCGATGCGGATCCAGGTGGTCTTGAGTTCGGTGTATTTGTCGAACGCGTGTAGCGATTTGTCGCGCCCGATGCCGCTTTGCTTGACACCGCCAAAGGGCACGGTGATGTCGTCTTCGTCGTACGAGTTGACGTGCACGGTACCGGCTTTGAGGGCGCGGGCTACGCCGTGGGCTTTGTTGATGTCGCGGGTCCACACGGCGGCTTGCAGGCCGTAGATGCTGTCGTTGGCGATGCGTACGGCTTCGGCGGCATCGGTGAAAGACAGCACCGACAGCACCGGGCCGAAGATTTCTTCCTGGGCGATGCGCATGCGGTTGGTTACGCCGTCGAAGATGGTGGGTTCCACATAAAAACCGCCTGTAGCGCCCAGTACCTGTGCGCCACCAGCTATCAATTTTGCACCGTCTTGCTGCCCTGCGGCAATGTAGCCCAGCACCGTGTCCAGCTGGGTTTTATCGACCAGCGCGCCCATGATGGTGTCGGGCAGCAGCGGGTTGGCAGGGGCGTAGCGCGGCACCAGGGCCAAGGCTTTTTCTAAAAATGCGTCTTTGATCGAGGCCTCGACCAGCAAGCGCGACGGGGCGTTGCAGCTCTCGCCCTGGTTGAAGAACACGCTGCCCACGGCGGCCTCCACAGCGCGGTCCAGATCGGGGCAGTCGGCAAACACGATGTTGGGCGACTTGCCGCCCAGCTCAGTCCAGGCGCGCTTGAGGTTGCTCAGGCCCGCCATCACGTGGATGCGCTTGCCGACTTTGGTGGAGCCGGTGAAGGCGATGCAGTCCACGTCCATGTGCAGGGCCAGCGGTTCACCAGCTTCCAGACCAAAGCCGGGCACCACGTTGAACACGCCGGGGGGAATGCCGGCCTCCAGCGCCAGCTCGGCCAGGCGCAGGGCGGTGAGGGGCGATTTTTCGCTGGGCTTCAAGACGATGGAGTTGCCTGCGGCAAGGGCCGGGGCGATCTTCCAGGCGGCCATGATCATGGGGTAGTTCCAGGGCACGATGACGCCCACCACGCCCACGGGTTCGCGGGTGATCAGGGCCAGCGACTGGTTGCCGGTGGGGGCGATTTCGTCGTAGATTTTGTCCACCGCCTCGCCGTACCAGCGGATGCAGTTGGCGGCGCTGTTCACGTCTACCGCGCGGGCGTAGCGCACCGGCTTGCCCATGTCCAGGGTTTCGGTGAAGGCCAATTCATCTGCGTGGGCCAACAGCTGGTCGGCAAATTTCACCAACACCCGCTTGCGCTGCGCCGGGGGCAGGCCGCGCCAGCGGGCATCGGCAAACGCGGCACGGGCGGCCTGCACGGCCAGGTCGATCTCGGCCTCGCCACCCCGGGTGACTTCGGCCAGCACGCGGCCATCGACCGGCGAGGTTTTGGTGAACACCGCGCTGCCCTGCACGCGTTTGCCGTCTATCCATGCACGGCCATCCAGCTTTAAATCAGCGACATTGAACATGTTGAGTCCTGGTGATACGGGTTAGGCAGCCGCAGCCGCTTGCATTTCGCGCGCCCGGCGGGCTTGCTGGCGGGCCATCGCCACGCTGTAGACAATGATGCCGATGGTGACCACCGTAATCAGAATAGCCGCCGCCGCATAGATGGAAGGGTTCACGCCGCGCCGGGCGTAGCCAAATATCACCTGCGGCAGCGTGGTCACGCCGGGGCCGGATAAAAACTCGGAGATCACCACGTCGTCAAACGACAGGGTGAAGGTCAGCATCCAGGCGGCTATCAATGACGGCGCAATGTTGGGCAGCGTGACCAGAAAGAACACCTGGAGCGGGCGGCAGCCCAGGTCCATCGCGGCCTCTTCAATCGAGCGGTCCATCTCGCGCAGGCGGCCGGTAATGACCACGGTGGCGTAGGCCATGCCCAGCAGGGTGTGGCCCAGCACGATGGTGATAGCGCCCCGGTCGGGCCAGCCGATGGCCCGCTGCACGGCCACCATCAGCAGCAGCAAAGACAAACCGATGATCACCTCGGGCATCACCAGCGGCGCACTGACCAAGCCTGCAAACAGGGTGCGGCCCTTGAACCGCACATAGCGCACCAACACAAAGGCAGCAAATGCGCCCAGAACGGTAGACAGCGTGCCGGTAATCACGGCCACCTTGAGCGACAGCAAGAAGCCCTCTACCAGCCGCGAATCGCCCATCAGCGCGGTGTACCAGCGCAGGGAAAAGCCAGTGAAGATGCCGTCTTGCCGCGTACTGTTGAACGAGAAAACGATCAAAAAGAACAGCGGTATGTACAAAAACAGGTACACCGCCGCCAACCATAAACGGCCAAAGTAGCGGCCAAAGTAGTTTTGGATGAAGCGGGCCATATCAAGCCTCTCCCTGGGTGTCGCTGTAGCGGTTGTAGATGGCCATGGGCACCAAAATGAACAGGATCATCACGATGGCCAGGGCCGAAGCACGCGGCCAGTTGTTGCTGCTGAACATTTCGTCCCACACCACGCGGCCGATCATCAGGTTTTCGGCCCCGCCCAGCAGGGACGGAATCACAAATTCGCCGACGCTGGGGATGAACACCAGCATCGAGCCCGCAATGATGCCGGCCTTGCTGAGCGGCACGGTGATGAGCCAAAACGCATGCCAGGGCGATGCGCCCAGGTCGTGCGCGGCCTCCAGCAGGCGAAAGTCCATCTTCACCAGATTGGCGTACAGCGGCAGGATCATGAACGGGCAGTACACGTAGGTCATGCCGACCAGCATGGACACGTCGGTGTAGAGCATCTGGATGGGTTCGCTGGTGATACCCAGCCCTATCAGCAGGTTGTTCAGCACGCCCTGGTCGGCCAAGATGCCCTTCCAGGCGTAGACGCGCAGCAAAAACGAGGTCCAGAACGGCAGCATCACCATCATCAGCAGGGCGGGTTGCAGACTGGGCTTGGCGCGGGCGATGAAATAGGCAAACGGGTAGCCGATGAACAGACACAGCACGGTGGTCCAGAAGGCGTATTTCACCGAGGTGATGTAGGCCTCGATGTAGATGGTTTGGCCCCAGACCATCACACCGTCATCCCCCAGATCGCCCACGATGGACAGGTAGTTGTGGTACTTCAGCAGGATGTGCCAGATGCCGTCTGCGGCAGTGACCAGCGGCGCGAACGGGTCTACGCCGTTGCCCATGTCGGTGACGCTGATGCGCACCAAAATCAAAAACGGGGCTACAAAGAAGACCACCAACCACAGGTAAGGCACGCCGATCACAAAGCGTGCGCCGGGGATCAGCCGGGCCCATTTCAATAAATGCATAGCAGCACCTCCTTATTGCGTCAGCGTGACAGGGGCGGAGGCCGCCCACCAGAAGAACACTTTGTCGTCCCAGGTGATATCGCTGCTGTCGTGGCGGCTTTGGTTGGCCTCGGTCACTTTGACGCGGCGGCCACCGGGCATTTCGACGATGTAGCTGCTGTAGCTGCCAAAGTAGGCAATCTCGCGCACCGTGCCGGAAAACAGGTTGTAGGCTACGTTGGCAGGCTTGTCTTTGGAAATCCGGATTTTCTCGGGCCGCACCGCCACCGCCAGTGGCATGCCCAGCGTGCCGCTGATGCCGTGGCCGATATGCACCACGCCCTGGTCGGTGGTGACCTCGCAGCGGTCGGGCTCGTCCACGCTGAGGTGGCCGTCGAACAGGTTGATATTGCCAATAAAGTCGGCCACGAAACGGCTGGCCGGATGTTCGTACACCTCTTTGGGTGTACCCATTTGCAGCACTTTGCCCTTGCTCATCACGGCGATGCGCGAGGCCATCGTCATGGCTTCTTCCTGGTCGTGGGTCACCATCACTACCGTTACGCCCACCGATTCAATGATGTTGACCAGCTCAAACTGGGTGCGTTCGCGCAGTTTTTTGTCCAGCGCGCCCAGGGGTTCGTCTAGCAACAAAAGCTGGGGCTTTTTGGCCAGGCTGCGGGCCAGGGCCACGCGCTGCTGCTGGCCGCCGGAGAGCTGGTGCGGTTTGCGCTTGGCAAAGTCGGTCAGCTGCACCAGGTTCAGCATCTCATCGACACGGGTTTTGATCTGCGCGCCGGGCATGCCTTCGCGCTTCAGGCCAAAGGCGATGTTCTCCCAGATGTTGAGGTGCGGAAACAGCGCATACGACTGGAACATCATGTTGATGGGCCGCTCGTACGGCGGCATCTTGGTGATATCCACGCCGTTGAGCATGACCGCGCCCGAAGTCGGGGTTTCAAACCCGGCCAGCATGCGCAGCAAGGTGGATTTTCCGCAACCCGAACTGCCCAGCAGCGCAAAGATCTCACCCTTCTGGATCGACAGCGACACGTTGTCCACAGCGGCCACGCCATCAAAGCGTTTGACCAGGTTCTCGGTGCGCAAAAAGCCTTCAGGGCGGGGTTTGGGCAGGTTCATACGGGGGCATCCCAGAAATCAAAACAATAAAAAAACCGTGCACCCCGGTGAAGACGGTGCACGGCTTGTCATTCAAATTCGCTTATTTGCTTTTCTTGAACAGCGTGTAGACGTTGCTCATGGACTCGCGGGTTTCGTTGCTCAGGCTAGAGGGCGAAACCATCTTGGCCATGTTGTCGGCATCGACGAAGATGGTTTTGTCGCTGGCAATCTCAGGCTGGACCTTGTCCACGCTGGCCTTGTTGGCCGTGGGGTAGGTCAGCTCGTTGGTCAGTGAGGCCGAGACTTCGGGGCGCAAGAAGTAGTCCATGAAAATCATGGCGTTGTTCGGGTGGGTCGCGTCCTTGGGGATGGCCAGGTTGTCAAAGAAGATCAGGCCGCCGGTCTTGGGCACCAGCACTTCGATGTCGTTGCCGTTCTTGTTCTCAATGGCGCGGGCCTTGGCCACGTTCATGTCGCCCGCCCAGCCCAGGCCCACGCAGGCCTTGCCACCGGCCAGATCGTCGATCATGGTGCTGGAGAACAAACGGATGTCCTTGCGCACCTTGGCCAGCATGGCACCGGCTTCTTTGTGCTCGGCTACGTCGGCCGAGTAGGCGTTTTTGCCGATGTAGTGCAGCGCGGGCGGAATGACTTCGGTGGGCGAATCCAGGTAGGCGATGCCGCAGGACTTGAGCTTGGCGGTGTAGACCGGGTTGAACACCAGGTCCCAGGCGTTTTCAGGCAGCGGCATGGAGCCCAGCGCCTTGGCGACCTTGGCCTTGTTGATGGCCACGGTGGTGTAGCTCCAGGCCCAGGGCACCAGGTACTCGTTGCCGGCATCCACACCGGCCAGCTTGGCCATGATGGCGGGGTCGAGGTTGCTGGCGTTGGGGATCTTGCTCTTGTCGAGCTTCATCAGCAGGCCGCCGTCGATCTGCGACTTGGCAAACACCGCACCGGGCACCACGATGTCAAAACCGCTGTTGCCCGCCACCAGCTTGGCTTGCAGGCCTTCGTTGTTCTCGAATGTTTGGTAGTTGACCTTGATGCCGGTTTCCTTCTCGAAGTTGGCGATCATGTCGGCGGCGATGTAGTCGGGCCAGTTGTACACGTTCAGCACCTTTTCTTCGGTGTTGGCAGGCGCTGCCGCAGGGGCCGATGCCACCGGCGCGGGTGCGGGCGTAGCGACTGCCGGGGCTTCTTCTTTTTTACCGCAGGCGCCCAGCAGCAGGGCGGAAAGTGCAATAACGAGTGCTTGCTGTTTCATGTGTCAAAACTCCAAAAAAATGGAAAAACTAAAAATATTGTAGGGACTTACTGAACGTGTCCGGCGGCCTTCAGCTCTTGCCACGTCAGGTCCAGACATAGCAAGATCAGCGCCACCATTTCGTCAATCTGCGCGTGCGTCATCACCAGCGGCGGGGCAATGATCATGCGGTCGCCCACGGCGCGCATTACCAGGCCGTTGGCAAAGCAGTGCTTGCGGCACAACATGCCGACCGACAGGCTATCAAGAAAGCGCTCGCCGGTCTGCTTGTTTTTGACCAGCACCAGCCCAGCCACAAAACCGCAGGTTTCGGCGTGCGCCACCAGGGGGTGGTCATTCAGCGCGCCGTATTTTTGCGCCAGATACGGGCCGATATCGGTGCGCACCCGCTCGACCAGTTTTTCGCGCTCCATGATGGCGATGTTGGCCAGCGCCACAGCGCAGGCCACCGGGTGGCCGCTGTAGGTGTAGCCGTGGTTGAATTCGCCGCCCTTTTCAATCAGCACCTTGGCCACGCGGTCGCCCACCAGCACGCCACCCAGCGGGATGTAACCGCTGGTCACACCCTTGGCAAAGGTCACCAGGTCGGGTTTGTAGCCAAACTTTTCGTAGGCAAACCAGTGGCCCAGGCGGCCAAAGGCGCAAATCACCTCGTCGCTGATCAGCAAGATGCCGTATTTATCCACGATGCGCTGGATCTCCGGCCAGTAGGTGGCGGGGGGAATGATCACCCCGCCTGCGCCCTGCACCGGCTCGCCAATAAAGGCGGCCACCTTGTCAGGCCCCACTTCCAGAATCTTGGCCTCTAGCCAGCCTGCTGCGCGCAGGCCGAATGCGTCGACGCTCTCGCCCGGCAGCGCGTTTTCAAAGAAATACGGCTGCTCGATGTGGGTGATATTGGGAATCGGCAGATCGCCCTGGGCATGCATGCCCGACATACCGCTGAGCGAGGCCGCCGCCATCGTGCTGCCGTGGTAGCCGTTGTGCCGGCTGATGATCACCTTGCGCTGCGGCTGGCCCAGCAGGTCCCAGTAGCGGCGCACCATGCGCACGTTGGAGTCGTTGCTTTCGCTGCCGCTGGTTGAGTAAAAAACATGTTCAAAACTGCGCCCATCCACCTTGGGGGCCAGGCTGGCCAGCTTGGCGGCCAGGGTGGCGGCGGGCACGTTGGTGGTCTGGAAGAAGCTGTTGTAGTAGGGCAGCGTCAGCATTTGCTGGTAGGCGGCCTCGGCCAATTCTTTGCGACCATAGCCCACGCTGACGCACCACAGGCCGCTCATCGCGTCCAGCAGGCGGTTGCCTTCAGAATCCCAGATGTAGATACCGTCGGCGTGGGTGATGACCTTGGCGCCGCGTGCGTTCAGGTCCTGAAAATCAGTGAAAGGGTGGAGGAAGTGGGCGCTGTCCAGCGCCTGGATATGTGCGGTGTCGATGGTATTTTTCATAGCAAACTATCCAGATTAGACGTGCAGCAGGAGGTGCTCGCGTTCCCAAGGCGAAATCACCTTCATGAACTCTTCAAACTCCAGCTCCTTGATCTCGGTGTAGACGGTGATGAATTCCTTGCCCAATATGTCGTGCAGGTCGGTCTCGTTGCGCAGCAGGTCCAGCGCCTCGCCCAGGCTGCGCGGCAGCGAAAACGGGGCCAAATAGGCATCGCCCTTCATCTCGGCCTTGGGCTTGATCTTCTTTTGCATGCCCAGGTAGCCGCAGGCCAGGGTCATGGCCATCGCCACGTAGGGGTTGGCATCTACGCCGATAACGCGGTTCTCGATGCGCCGCGCCTCGGGGCTGGAAATCGGCGAGCGGATGCCGACCGTGCGGTTGTCAAAACCCCATTCGGTGTTGATGGGCGCAGCGGTGTTGCGCGACAGGCGGCGGTAGCTGTTCACATACGGGGCCACCAGCGCCATAGCGGCGGGTTGGTAGCGCTGCAAGCCGCCGATGTAGTGGAAGAAGGCCTCGGACGGCGTGCCGTCTTCGTTGCTGAAGATGTTCTTGCCAGTGGCTTTGCTGACCAAACTTTGGTGCACGTGCATGGCGCTGCCGGGCTCGCCCTCGATGGGTTTGGCCATGAAGGTGGCGTACATGTCGTGGCGCAGCGCCACCTCGCGCACCGTGCGCTTGAAGAAAAACACCTCGTCGGCCAGGCCCAGCGGGTGCGCATGAAAGAAGTTGATCTCCATCTGCCCGGCCCCGGCTTCGTGGATCAGCGTATCCACGTTGAGCTCCATTTTTTCGCAGTAGTCGTACAGCTCTTCAAACAGCGGATCAAATTCATTGACCGCGTCGATGCTGTACGACTGGCGCGAGGTTTCGGCCCGGCCACTGCGGCCAATCGGCGGGCGCAGCACGGTGTTGGGGTCGGTGTTGCGGGCCACCAGGTAAAACTCCAGCTCGGGCGCGACCACCGGCTCAATGCCCATCTCGGCGTACAGGTCGCAAACCCGGCGCAGCACGCTGCGGGGGGCAAACGGCACCAGCTTGCCCTCGCGGTCGTAGCAATCGTGGATCACCTGCGCGGTGGGGTCGGTGGCCCAGGGGACGATGCGCACGGTGGATGCATCGGGGCGCAGTTGCATGTCGCGGTCGGTGGGGTTGACCACGTCGTAGTACGGGCCTTGCGACGGCAGCTCGCCGGTCACGCCCATCGCCACCACGGCCTCGGGGATGCGCATGCCCCGGTCTTCGGTGAACTTGGCCCGGGGCAAAATTTTGCCGCGTGCCACACCGGTCAGGTCGGGCACCAGACATTCCACTTCGGTGACCCGGCGCTCGTTGAGCCAGCTCTCCAGGTCGTTGAAGGTCATGTGTTCTTTTTTGACATCGGCCATAGGCAATTACTCCGTTGAGGTTGGGTTGGGTTGCTTTTGACTTACGGAGCGCCCACATTCGGCACTGAGCGCTGCGTAAGCCGTTTTTTCACGCTGGCGTGATCTGCACGCGGCCCCAAAGGCCGCAAATATCGCGGTGTAAAAAGGGTTCTCGGACCAGCGCCACTCGGGGTGCCACTGCACCGCATAGGCAAAGGCCGGTGCGCCGCTGACCTCAAAGGCTTCGACCAGCCCATCGGGCGCATGGCCAATGGCACGCAAGCCCGGTGCCAGCCGCGCAATGCCTTGGCCGTGCAGCGAATTGACCTGGGTGCGCAGCCCGCCCGCCCACTGGGCCATAGCGGAATCGGGGGCGACCCGCAGGTCGTGGCGCAGGCCGTATTGCACGGCCAGGGACGTTGCAGCATCTTCCCGGTGGTCCAGCATGCCGGGCAGGTCTTGCACCGCCTGGTGCAGGCTGCCGCCCAACGCCACGTTGATTTCTTGAAAGCCCCGGCACACGCCCAGCAGCGGCACGCCCAGCGCAATGCAGTGCCGCACCAGCGCGAAGGTCAGGTTGTCGCGGGCCGGGTCCAGCGGCAGGCGGGGGTTGGCCACCGACTCATTGAAATGGGAGGGGTGTACGTTGGAGGGCGAGCCGGTCAGCATCACACCATCGACCAGGGCCAGCAATGCAGGAATGTCCGCCGCATCGGCCAGCGGAAAGCTGACGGGCTGGGTGAGTGCCCCATCGCGCACGGCACGGGCGTATTTGTCGCCCAGGTACAGGTACGGCAGCGCGGTGTCGTCGCCGCCGTTTTGCCGATGGTCTAGCGGCAGCCACACCAGGGGCCGGGTTGGAACGGTGCTTACGTCTGCGGTGGAGGTCATGCCAGCCTGGCTCCAGAAGAAAAAGTCTTGTCACATCCTACCCGACACGCTGCGCTTGTGCCGCACAAAACACTATATTTTTTGTAGCTGCTTGCGCAATTGGAATATGCGCTAGAGGCCGATTTCATGCATAAACCAAGGTTTTCAGCGGGGTGGGCTGTACAGGGTATTCACCAGCTGCGCCAGCCGCGCCCCGGCCTTGGTGAGCTGGGCAGTTTGCAGGGCCTCGCGCCGGGCGTGGTAGTCGGCCGGGTGAGTCAGATCGGCGGGCCAGACGCGGCGGCCTTTGTCCCGCGTGGCGGGCTGTAGACGCAGGTCGGTAAACACCCCGGCCGATACCGCCACCGTGTCGCTGGCCCAGATTGTGGCCAGCTTGCCCAGGCCCGCCCGGCTTTTGCGCAGCGCGCGGGCGGCTTGCAGCATGGAGGCGGGCACGGTGTGGGCGCGCAGACCGTCGGGCAAGTCGTCCCACAGCGCATGCAGGGTGCCCTGCTCCAGCAAGATGCTGTTGCCGCCCCGGGTTTCCAGTACTTCTGCCGCGCCGGGTGCATCGGGGTCGATGGCCTGGCCCGCCTCATTCAGGTAGAGCGCGCCCACGTGCAGCGGCTGGTGCAGATCGCCCACCCAGTGCGCCAGCAGCCGCAGGGCCTCGCCCCGGCTGGCGATGCGGAACGGTGCGGGCACGGGCTGGCCTTGCAACTGGGCGATGGCGGCGTTCACGGCGTGCACTACATCGTGGTCGTGCGCCCCCACGTAGCCGCGTTTGTAGCGGCCATGCACAGCAGCCACGTCAGCGAAGTGGTAGGTCCTGTGGCAGTCGCGCCGCTGGCCGCAGCCGTCCCAGTTGCGGGCCACGAAGTCTTGCATCGCCCGCTGGCCGTCCCGCGTTTCGAAGCGTTTGCAGGCCGGAGATGCCCAGCGTTCATCGGCTACATAGTCGAAGCCCTGTGGCCCCCACTGCACGTTTTTGGCGCAATCGGCCCACGGCCCGGCCTGGGCCAGGGTCAGCCCCAAGTCGCGCTGTACACCGGCCTGGGCCTGCGGGGTGAGCAGCTGGTCGGCTATCGCGCCCACCAGCATGTGGCCCTGGTGGCCCCAGGCCCCTACAGGCAGGGGCAACAGGCTGGCGGCCAGGCACAGAGCGGCCAGGCATTGTTTTAAATACACGTGCTATCCCTTGGTTGGTACCAACACCCCGTGGATAGGAGGGAGTGGTCAAGGGGGGAGCATAGCCGCAGCGGCGGGCGGGTAATTTCATCAAAATTAATAGCTGCCTGCGCAAATGGAATATGCGCCAGAGGCACTTTTTATGCAGAATCCATCAACAGCTGCGCCAGGGCCGCCGCAATCGGCAGGCCGCTCTCGGCCTCGAAGTAGCTGAAGGCGGGCATGGGGTTCACCTCGAAGCACACGTACTGGCCATCGGGCCGCAGGCGCAGGTCGATGCCGCTCAGGGGCAGGCCCATCGCCTGGGACATGGCGACGCAGCGGGCGGCCACGGCGGGGGGCAGCGTGGTGGCCGCCACCCGGGCAGCTGCACCGCTGCGGTGGGCGTAGCGGTAGTCGGTGGCGGCGCTGGTGATTTCGGCGGCCAGGGCCTGCGGGCCGACCACATGCACGCGCACATCCACGCCCGGCACATGGGCCTGGAACTGGGTCGGCAGCTGGGCCAGGCGGTGCATGCGCGACAGCCAGGTGGCATCTAGCTCGGTGACGATGGAGCGGATGCCGCTGATCGACTTGAACACCACCCGGCCATGCGCGTTTTGGAAGGCCTGGACCTCGGCCGCGTCGCTGGTGACCAGCGTGGGCGGCACCAGAAACCCGGCCTCGCCAATCCACTGGGCTTGCAGTGGCTTGGAGGCATTGACCTGCATGGCCGCAGGGCGGCTGACGACCCGCGCCGGGGCCACGTCCAGCCATTCCACCAGTTGGCGGTGCAGGGCCAGAACATGCTGTTGGGCAGATGCAGGCAGGTGGGCCACGGCGGGCTCCAGCGGGCGGGCATAGACAGCGCGGATGTCGGCCAGCGCGGTGCGTACACCCGCCACCACCAGCGCACCCGTCACCCCGGTGGGCCCCAGGTGCAATGACAACGCAGCCTGCTCTAGCGCGGCAATGTCCAGCAGCAGGTAGTGCGCGCGCGCCGCTTGCAGTGCGGCCACCAGGCAGGCGATAGGCGGGTCATCGGCCAGGCCGTAGACGAGGATCATGCGGGGGCATCCACCAGCGCACGCTCGGCCAAGTCGGCCAGATCGGCTAGGTCGGCTAAATAGCGGGCCACTGCGTCGATATCTTCCAGGTCGCTCAAGGCGGGATGGGGGCTGACATCCACCAGCGCAATCCCGTCGGCCCGGCGCACAAAGCGAAACTCCAGCAGCGTGAAGCCCAGGTTTTGCGCCGTGGCCACGCAGGCCACGCCCAGCCGCCCGGCCAGAATGCCGGTGGTCAGCGTGCCCGCCACCAGCACGGTGGCATCCCAGGGTTCGGCCACGGTATCGGGCACGGTATCGGGCACGCTTTGCTCCACCGTGTTTGCCACCGTGTCCACATGGCGTGCCGCCACCGGCAGGCCGCAGCGGGCGGCGGCGCTGGCCCAGTGCAACAAGGGCAGCTGTGGCACCAGCCAGGGCTGGCTGCGCAGCGGCTGCACCACACAGTCGCCGCAGGCGGCCAGCCAGCTCAACACCAGGGCCTGCAATTCCATAGCGGCGTAGTCGCGGTCTTTGGGGTGGGCCTGGCTGAACTGGGGTACGGGCAGGTGCTGGATGCGGTTGAACACGGCGCGGATTTGCCCGCTGTGCAGCGCCGGGCGGCCCGGCAGCACCAGGCGGGTACGGGCGCAGCCGTACGCGTCCACGGTGTGCGACCAGCTGGCCAGACTCAGGCTTTCGGGGCGCACGGTCCAGACTTCGACCGCAAAACCGCCAGAAGCACCGGAAGCACCGCTAAGCAGGCTGCGCACCGATGCCGCAACGGATGCCGCACCGGCATCGCTGGCATGGGCCAGCACCAGCACCACTGCATGCCCACCCGCCAAGGCAGCGCAGTCGGCGGGCACCACCATCGGGATCGTCATCGTAGCGAGGGCGCGTCAAACGCCCGTTTGGCATCGCGGTCACCGGCGGCCATGCGCTGCTCTACATCGGTGCTGCCGTCGGCATGGCCTGCGTACAGCGGGCCGCCCAGCAGGTCGGGGCGCAGGCTAGCGTCGATGAAGGGCTGGGCCATGCCCAGATGGCCCGGATCGGCCACCGGGGCGGAACGCACGATGCGCTGCTCCAGCATATCTTTGCGCTCTTTGGCGATCTCTTTGGCAGTTTCTTTGGCGGTTTCTTTGGCGACTTCCTTGTTGTCTTTGCGCAGGTCTTTGCGGTCCTTGACCAGCGACTTGACACTGCAACGCACGCCCAGCGTGGCCGTCATGGTGGGGCCCGAGGCCGATATTTCGGTGACCGACACGCAGGTGCTGACCCCTGCGTACGACTTGGAATGCGGCGTGGTGGTGGCATTAAAAGCGGTATTGCCCGCGCTGCCAGGAAACGGGTCGCCGCTGTCGGTCTGTACCAAAACCACCTTGCAGGGCCCCCCATCGCCATTGCCGGGCTGGGCCTCATCAATGTGCCAGACCAGCAGGCCCGCGCCGGGGAGCTGCGCGTCAAAGCCGGTACGCTGGCGGTTTTCTAGCAAAAAATACTCGCTGCCGCCCGCGCCGTTCTTCCACAGGCGGTGCACCGTGTGGCTGGTTTTGACATCGGGCAGGGCCACCGGGCCGCTGGCGGTGACGTTGGCCGTGCCGACCCAGCCTTGTTGGACCTTGCACCAGGCAGAGGGGTGGGCCGGAGTGTCGCCACCGCCGTTCCACGAGCCACCCGCCATCAGGCACCAGTCGCCAATGCCCTCAGAGCTGCCGTCGGTGTCGTACAGATCCGGAAAGCCAAACAATAAGTGGCCGATTTCGTGCGCGCACACGCCCAGCCGGGCATCTTCGGGCAAGGTGAGGTAGGCGTAGAGGTGCTTGCCATCGACCGGCATGGCCGCAGGCAGCACGTGCTTGTGCGACCAGATGTCGCCCGCCAAGCCGGTTTGCTCGCCGCCGCGCCCGGCATGCACCACGATGAAAGCATCCACAAAGCCATTGCCGTCGTTATCAAACAGGCCAAAGTTCACCGCCGGGTTGGCCGCCACCGCTGCATCCTTGGCCAAGATGTTGGCCCGAAACGCGCCGCCGCCCCGGCCGATGCCGAAGTTGTCGTTGGCATACCAGGCCAGGGGCTGCGGCAGGGTGTAGG
Source organism: Rhodoferax sp. LB1P47 (assembly GCF_056521445.1). Lineage (NCBI taxonomy): Bacteria > Pseudomonadati > Pseudomonadota > Betaproteobacteria > Burkholderiales > Comamonadaceae > Rhodoferax > Rhodoferax sp. LB1P47. The sequence goes on from NZ_JBWMAU010000026.1 coordinate 18,698, forward strand.
GGCCCACCACCTCGCCCACGATGTCCACCAGCCCGCCGCTGACCTCTTGGTAATACTCTTTCACACTGCCGTGGGGCCGCACGCCGGTGGAGAAAAACAGCTCCCGGTAGTGCTGCGGGGTGTGCACCATAGCCTGGTCGCTGAACTGGGCCAGCACCACGATGACCCGCAACTCGCCGCGCAGCGGAGCCCGGTCGCCCGCCGCGCCCCGGATGGTGGACGGGGGCGTGCCCTCGGGGAACTGGTCGGGTGGAAAAATCACGCCATCGTTAAAACCCAGCCGCGTGGGGCTGCGCGCCAGCGTCAGGGCGCTGGCCAATGCCGGGCTGACCGTGCCGCGCGCCTGGGCCAGTTCGGCCTGGAGCCGGGCCTTGAGCTCGGGGCTGGGGGCCACCGCAAAAAAGCCCGGCCCCCCCCGTGCAGGCGCACCACAGCCGCAGGTGTTTAAGTAGCGTGTCATGGAGGGGGGGCTCTTCAATGGCATCCTTTGACGATAAACGCACCCCGGCCCCCCGCCATCCATTGCATCCCCCTTTTGGGGGATAAACGCCAACGGCGAGAATGCTTTTCCATGACCCACCGCCCTGCCCTAACTTTCACGTTATCACCCCCAGCGCTGGCCCAGCGCTTTGCCAGCGAGACGCTGCGCTTTACCGCCACGCACCCGCGTTCCATCGCCCTGGCGGCCCAGGCGGCGCAGCACTTTTTGTTTGGCGTGCCGCTGCACTGGATGCGCGACTGGCCCAGCCCGGCAACTTTGTGCGTGCAGCAAGCCCAGGGCGCACACCTCACCTGTGCCGACGGCCACGTCTACCGCGACTTCTGCCTGGGCGACACCGGCGCCATGTTTGGCCACAGCCCGGCCCCGGTGGCGCAGGCCATCGCCCAGCAGGCGGCGCGCGGGCTGACCAGCATGCTGCCCTCAGACCAAACCGCCGAGGTGGGCGCGCTGCTGGCCGCCACCTTTGGCCTGCCGCAGTGGCAAATGGCGCTGACCGCCAGCGATGCCAACCGCTTCGTGCTGCGCTGGGCGCGGGCCGTCACGCAGCGGCCCCAATTGCTGGTGTTTGATGGCTGCTACCACGGCGCGGTGGACGACACCCTGGTCGATCTGCAAGCGGGTGCCACCGTGGCCCGCCCCTCGGTGCTGGGCAACGTACACAACCACGCCGCCTTCACCCGCATCGTGCCGTTCAACGACCTGGCCGCGCTGGAAGCCGCCCTGGCCGACCGCCAAGTGGCCTGCCTGCTGGCCGAGCCCGCGCTGACCAATTGCGGCCTGGTGCTGCCTGACCCCGATTTTTGGACTGCCGCCCAGGCCCTGTGCCAGCGCTATGGCACGCTGCTGGCGCTGGACGAAACCCATACCTTGTCTACCGGCTGCGGCGGCTACGCCCGGGTGCATGGCCTGGCCCCCGACCTGCTGGTCATCGGCAAGGCCGTGGCGGGCGGCCTGCCCTGCGCGGTGTACGGCTTTACCAACGCGCTGGCCCAGCGCATGGCTGCCGCCAAACAGGCCGCACCCGAGGGCCACAGCGGCATCGGCACCACCCTGGCGGGCAACGCGCTGACCATCGCCGCCCTGCACGCCGCCCTGACCCATCTGCACACACCCGCCACCTACGCCCCCATGCTGGCGCTAGCCGACACGCTGGCCCAAGGTTTGCGTGGTTGCATTGCCGCACACGGTATGGACTGGAGCGTGACCCAGCTCGGAGCCCGCATGGAGCTGCACTACGCCGCCCAGCCGCCCCGCAACGCCGCCGACGTACACGCCGCCAGCCAGCCCGCGCTGGATGCGCTGCTGCACCTCTTCATGCTGAACCGGGGTGTACTGCTCACGCCCTTCCACACCATGCTGCTGGTGTCGCCCGCCACCAGCGCCGACGATGTGCAGCAGCTGTTAGACGGATTTGCGGCATTTTTGGATACCTAATTTCTTAAGCTTTTTAGGCCTCTAGCGCATATAGAACCTGCACTAGCAGCTATCAAATTAATACAAATATGTTCACACCCTCCCCCTTGACCGCCCGCCTGTGCCTGGCTGCCAGCATGGCCTTGGTCGGCATTTACGTCGGCTTGTCCAAACCACTGGTGGCGGCCTTGCCGGTGTTTTTGCTGGCCTGGCTGCGCTTTGGCATGGCCGCCATTGCCATGTTGCCGTGGCTGAAAAAGCCCGCCTCCGAAGGCCCCATGTCCACGCACACCCGCTGGCTGGTGTTTTTGGAATCGTTTCTGGGCAACTTTCTGTTTTCTATCTGCATGCTGTATGGCGTGAGCATGACCAGCGCGGTGTCGGCCGGGGTGATCCTGGCGGCCATACCGGCCACGGTGGCACTGCTGAGCTGGTTGTTTTTGCGCGAACGCATCGGCCTGCGGGTGTGGGCGGCGGTGGCCTGCGGGGTGCTGGGCATCGCTTTGTTAGCACTATCAAAATCAGAGCACGTTGCGCAGGTACTAACTGCGTCAGAGGCCGATTTGGCTTCAAAAAACCAGCTCTGGGGCAACCTGCTGGTGCTGGGCGCGGTGCTGTGCGAGGCGGCGTACGCGGTGATCGGCAAAAAGCTCACCGGCACGCTGGGGCCCAAACGCATCAGCGCCCTGATCAACCTGTGGGGGCTGGTGCTGGTGACCCCGATGGGCGCGTATGTGGCGCTGTCGTTTCCGTTTGCCAGCGTACAGCCCGGCACCTGGCTGCTGCTGGTGTTCTACGCGATGGCCGCCAGCGTGGGCACGGTGTGGCTGTGGATGACCGGCCTGCGCGTGGTGCCCGCTGCCCAGGCCGGTGTGTACTGCGTGATGCTGCCCATCTGCACCGCGCTGACCGGCGTGCTGGTGCTGGGCGAAACCCTGGGGTCGGTGCAAATGCTGGCCTTGGGCGTGGCACTGCTGGGGGTGGTGCTAGCGACGCTGCCCGAGCGCACGCAGCCCCGCCGCTAACACCACCCGCCCGTCCCCTCCAGCGCTGGCGACAACTGCGCCGCACCCCACCGCAACGCCATAGCCGCCGGGCGACGCAGCACCTGCTGCACCTGCATGCGCAGCAGCCGCTGAGCACCGGCGTAGCGGGCCAACTCGGGGCCCTCCCAAACGATTTCGGAACGCACCGCAACGTGCAGCAGGTCGCCGCAGTCAAAGTCGATAAACAGCAGACCCGCCTGCGGCTGCAGCAACAGATTGCCCAGGGTGTTGAAGAAGGCGTTGCCGACCAGGTCGGGCACGGTCAGCCACTGCGGGCCTGCGGCATCCCCGTCCACGCGCACAAAACCGGGTTTAGCGCCCCGGTGCGACACGTCTACACCATGGGATGCGCTGGGGCTCTTCCCTGCCTCGGGGTGGGCGCTGGCGATGAAGAAGGTATCGGCCAACTTCACCAGGCGCAGGGCGGCGGCATCCAGCTGCGTGCCCAAAATGGCTGGGGCCGGTGCGCTCGTAGGCTGGGCGAACACCGGCTCACGGGCCTGGATGTACTTGGGGCAGTTGCCAAAGCTCTGCTCCACCGCCAAGCCGAATCCGCTGCCGTCCAGCGCCGTCACCCTGCCGTTTACGCGGTTGCGCCGCCGGGTATGTGGCTCAATGCCCAGCATGCCGATGGATGCGCCCTCGGCCAGATTAGCCGCCAGCGGATCGGATGCGGCAGGCAGGGCCTGCACCCGCAGCCGGGCGGCATCGGGCGAGCGGATGAAGCCCGGCGGCTGGGCCAGCACCGAGGCCCAGGGCTGGCCCAGCCCGTCCACGCTGCCCAGCACCACAAAGGGCAGTTGGGCAAAGAAGTCGCGGTGCTGCTCGGGCATAGCACTGCGGACCACGCGCGGGCCCACTTCGGCCATGCGCTGGGCCACCCCTGCGCGCTGCTGTAGGGCCACTTCTCCCGCGTGGAAGGTGGCCGTCACGCCTGCAACCCGATGCGGCTGCGCACCATGGGCACAAAGCCCGGCAGAGCCTCGATGCGGGCCAGCCAGGCGCGTACCTGCGGGTACGGCTCCAACGGAACATAGCCCTCGGGCGCATGGGCGGTGTAGCTGTAGTTGGCAATGTCGGCAATGGTCGGACGGCTGCCCACCAGGTAATCGGACTGCTCCAGATGGGCGTCCATCACGCCGAACAGCTGGGTGGCGCGCAAGGTGGCTTCGCGGGGGTCGGTGGGCTGCTGGAACAACTGGATCACCCGCGCTACCGCCGGGCCAAAGGCCAACGGTCCGACCGCCACCGACAGCCAGCGCTGCACCTGCGCTGCCGCCACCGGTTCGGTGGGCAGCCACCCGCCGGGCGCGGCATAGCGGCTGGCCAGGTAGACCAGGATGGCGTTGGAGTCGGCCAACGTCACATCGCCGTCCTGCAGCACCGGCACCTGGCCAAAGGCATTCAGGGCCAGAAACGCCGGGTCTTTGTGGGCTCCGGCCAGCAGGTCGATATCGACCAGTTCGCAGGGCAGGTCTAGCAGCGACAGCATGAGTTGCACGCGGTGGGAGTGGCCTGAGACGGCATGGCGGTAGAGCTGGATGGGCATGGTGTTCTTTCTAAAAGTTGGCAGAGAGGTGCATTGTGTTTAATCCACCCAAAGAGATAAATGGCTTAAAACGCATTTAACTACTCCATATAACGGACTAATATCCGAGGCATGGACAAACTCAAAGCCATGCAGACCTTTGTGCAGATTGCCGACCAAGGTAGTCTGACCGCCGCCGCGCTGGCGCTAGAGGCGTCCCTGCCCGCCGTGGTGCGCGCGTTGGCGGCGCTGGAGGCAGACCTGGGCGTGCGCCTGTTCCACCGCACCACCCGGCGCATCTCGCTCACCGAGGAAGGCCGCCGCCACCTAGACAGTTGCCGCCAGGTACTGGCCACTTTGCAAGAAGCCGAGGCCGCCCTGAAGGCCGATGCCCGCGAACCCGCAGGCCAACTGACCATCACCGCGCCGGTGCAGTTCGGCCAGATGCACGTGGCCCCGGCCGTGACCCGCTTTGTGCAGCGCTACCCGCAAATGCGCTGCAGCGTGCTGCTGTACGACCGGGTGGTGAACTTGCTGGAAGAAGGCATTGACGTGGGCATCCGCATCGGCCCACTGGAAGACTCAATGCTGGTGGCGCACACCCTGGGCCATATCCGCCGCGTGGTGGTGGCCAGCCCCGGCTATCTGGCGCGCGCCGGGATGCCCCAACACCCCAAAGACCTGCTGCATGCCAACTGCGTGCGCCGCACTGGCAACAACCCCGGCTGGGGGCCGTTTATTGACAAGGGCGACAAAGGCGACAAGGGCCGCCCGTTCAGCATCCACGTCAGCGGCAACCTGGATTTCAACCAGATCGCCCCCGCCGTGGAAGCCTGCGTGGCGGGCGTGGGCGTGGGCATGTTTTTGTCGTACCAGGTGGCACCCTACCTGGCGGACCAGCGGCTGCAGATCCTGCTGGAGGACTTCGAGTCGCCGCCCCGCCCGCTGAGCCTGGTGTTACCGCACGCCCGGCTGCTGCCCACCCGTACCCGGGTCTTCATCGACTGGATGCGCGAGGCGCTACAGGGGTTCAGGGCCCCCGATAGTTTTCAGAAGAAATAGGCCGCTAACGCATATATCACCTACGCAGGCGGCTATTTTTTAGATAGCACACACCTAGACCAGCGCTTTCGCCCCCACCACCATGCCGTCCTCATCCGCATACAGCCATTCGCCCGGCATCACCCAGGTGCCCTGGATGTGTACCGCCACATTGCTCTGGCCCTGGTTGCGCTTCTCGGTGGGCATGGGCATGGCGGCCAGGGCACGGATGCCGACTTGCAGCGCGGCCAGTTCGGCCACGTCGCGCACACAGCCGTCGATCACCACCCCGGCCCAGCCATTGGCATAGGCGGCCGCACCCAGGTTGCCGCCCAGCAAAGCCCGGCGCAGCGAACCGCCGCCGCCCACCACCAGCACCCGGCCCATGCCAGGGGTGTCCAGTGCGGCCTTGACGAGAGAGTTGTCTTCAAAACACTGCACGTTGAACACCGGGCCGCTGAATTTGTTAACGCCGCCAAAGTCGCGGAATGCCGGGGCCAGCACGCGGAACGCGCCTGTGAGGTCGTTTTTATGCGCATCGCACAGGTCGCAGGTGGAGAAAGTAGCGGTCATTGGGGGTTCGCCTTGGTAGTGGAAAAAATGGATTCCCGCCGGGCCGGTAGCCCCCGTGGGTTTTCACACGGGGCCCATAGCACGACGGAGGTCCAGGTGGGGCTGAGGATACAAAATTTGCGGCCCAACATGTCCAGATGGCGCACGTCCATCGCGGTGATTTCCAGCACCCAGCGGTCTTCGCCGGTGGTCTTACTGGGGGGCGAAGCTGCGCAAGCTGTGAAATCCGGTGTCTCAGAGGTAAATTACCAGTGAAAACACGGCTTTCAGATGCGAAAAAGTTGCGCTGCCTATGGGAAACCGGTTTTTTCTCCATTAGCATCATGGTCTGCCGGTGGAGACGACGTTTTTCGCTGGTGTGAACCTAACTCCAACAAGGACCAACCATCATGGCAACTGCAAAAAAAGCCCCAGCAAAAACTGCTGCTCCTGCAAAGAAAGCTGCTCCCGCAGCCAAGGCCCCTGCGGCCACCACCGTAGCCGCCAAAACCGCTGCACCCGCCAAGAAGGCTGTAGCCGCCGCTCCTGCGCGCGCCGTCAACGCCGCCTTCATGAAGGCCCTGACCCCCAGCAAAGAGCTGGCAGCGGTCGTCGGTGCTGCGCCTTTGGCCCGCACCGAAGTGGTCAAGCAGATCTGGGTCTACATCAAGAAGAACAACCTGCAAAACCCCAAGAACATGCGCAACATCTTGTCCGATGCCAAGCTCAAGGCCGTGTTCGGTAAAGACGAAGTCACGATGTTCGAGATGGCTGGCCTGATCGGCAAGCACCTGAAGTAATCGGCGTCAACGCCCCCCAAAAAAGCCGCAGTGATGCGGCTTTTTTTATGCACAAAAAAAGCCAGAACACACGCGGTGTTCTGGCTTTTTGGGGTGGCGGGTGCAGGGTACTTACGCCACCGACATCAGCCCACTACCGGCTTTTTGCCCGCCAGCATTTTTAGCACCCGGGGCAGCACCAGCACCGACAGCACCACGATCAAAAGTGTCAGCGACATCGGGCGTTCCAGGAAGATGGTCCATTTGCCTTCGCCGATCGACAGCGCGTTGCGCATCTGCGCCTCGGCCAGCGGGCCCAGGATCATGCCGACCACCACGGGGGCGGTGGGGAAGTCGTAGCGGCGCATCACCACGCCCAGCAGGCCAATGCCGTACAGCAGCACCAGGTCAAACGCGCTCTGGCGCATGCCGTACACGCCCACCGTGGCAAATATCAAGATGCCTGCGTACAGGTGGGGCTTGGGGATCTTCAGCAGCTTGACCCACAGGCCGACCAGCGGCAGGTTCAGCACCAGCAGCATCACGTTGCCGATATAGAGCGAAGCAATTAGCGCCCAGACCAGGTTGGCGTTGGTGTCAAACAACTGCGGGCCGGGCTGGATGCCGTAGTTCTGGAACGCGCCCAGCAAAATCGCCGCCGTGTTGGAGGTGGGTATGCCCAGCGTGAGCAGCGGGATCAGCGTGGCGGTGATGGCGGCGTTGTTGGCAGCTTCGGGGCCCGCCACACCTTCAATCGCGCCGATGGTGCCGAATTCTTCTTTGTTTTTAGAAAGCTTTTTCTCGACCGCGTAGCTTAGAAAGGTCGGGATCTCGCTGCCGCCCGCCGGAATGGTGCCGAACGGAAAGCCAATGAAGGTGGCGCGCAGCCAGGCGGGCCAGGAGCGCTTCCACTCGGATGGGGTCATGTGGACCTTGCTCATGTGGTTTTGCGTCTCGACGGTTTTGCCCTCGTACATCACGTTGTACAAGGCTTCACTCACCGCAAACAGGCCCACGGCGATCAGCACCACCTCCAGCCCGTCCAGCAGCTCGGGCACGCCAGCGGTGTAGCGGGCCACGCCGGTGAGCTGGTCTAGCCCCACGAGGCCCATCGCCAGGCCGATGAACAGCGAGGTCAAACCGCGCAGCGTGCTTTTGCCCAGCACCGCACTCACGGTGGTAAAGGCCAGCAGCATCAGCATGAAGTATTCGGGCGGGCCTAAGCGGATGGCGTAGGTGGCCACCAGCGGCGCAAACAGCGTCACCAGTACGGTGGCGATGGTGCCGGCCACAAACGAGCCGATGGCGGCGGTGGCCAGCGCGGCACCCGCACGGCCATTTTTGGCCATCTTGTTGCCCTCCATCGCGGTGACCATAGAACCAGATTCGCCCGGCGTGTTGAGCAAAATGGAGGTGGTCGAGCCGCCGTACATCGCGCCGTAGTAAATGCCCGCAAAGAAGATCATCGAGGCCGTAGCCTCCACCTTGACGGTAATCGGCAGCAGCATCGCCACGGCCGTGGCCGGGCCAATGCCGGGCAGCACGCCAATGGCGGTGCCCAGGGTGCAACCCACCAGCGCCCACAGCAGGTTCACCGGCGTACCCGCCGTGATGAAGCCCTGCAATAAATTGTTCCAAAGATCCATTACAACCATCCCGTCGTTGTCAGGCCGGGCAAATTGATGGCCAGCAGCTTGGTAAACATCCAGTACACCGGGGCCGCAATGGCAAAGCCGATGCCTGCATCTTTGGCCCAGGAACCCAGCGACTTGTCGGTACGCCCTTCGGCCGATTTAAAGCCGCGTACGGCCAGCACAAACAGCAGGGTGCAGCTCAAAATAAATCCGATGCTGGTGATGAGCGCGGCGTTGGCCAAAATGCCCACCGACACCCAGACGAAGGCGACCCAGTCGGCCCGCTCTCCGCCCGAAGCTTCGTCCATGAACCGGAAGCCGCCGGTGCGCGACTCCCATGCCAACCACGCGCCAAACACGATCAGCGCAATCGACACCACCCAGGGCAGAAAATTGGGGCCCACGCCGGAGTAACCGGCATCGGACTTGATGTCCCAAGCCCCCAGGGCCATAGTCACACCCAAGACCAGTGTGCCCAAACCGATCAAGGTCTGGGAGGTTTGCATAGTCAGTTTCATGTAATTTCCTCACACCCCCAGGCTACAGTGCTGTGCACTTTCCGCCAACCCCCTTGCAGGGGGCAACACCAGCAGCCGGGCATTGCCAGTTCTGCGGTGTTTCTGGCGACTAGCCGTTCTGACTGAAAAATAGAGGGTGGTCGTTTAGGTTTGAGAAGATAAGCCCGGGTTAAACCATGCCCGACTTGACCATGGTGGCGCGCAGGCTGGCGAAGTCGTCATCGACAAACTTCTCGAACTCGGCACCAGTCATCAGGGCCGGGGTCCAGTTGTTTTTCTCGATGGCGTCAGTCCAGGCTTTGGACTTGGTGGCCTTGACGATCAGATCGATCAGTGCCTTGCGCTGCTCGGGAGTGATGCCGCCCGCGCCGTACACGCCGCGCCAGTTGCCGATTTCGACGTTGATGCCCTGCTCTTTCAGCGTGGGGATGTCCACGCCCTTCAGGCGTGCGCCCGAGGTCATGGCCAGCGCGCGCATCTTGCCGGTCTTGATGTACTCGGAAAACTCGCTCAAGCCGCTGCCGCCCACCGTGACGTTGCCGCCCAAAATGGCCGCCGTCGCCTCACCGCCGCCCCGGAAGGCCACGTAGTTGATCTTGGACGGGTCTACACCGGCATCGCGGGCAATCATGGCCGCTGCAATGTGCTCTGTGGAGCCGCGCGAACCGCCGCCCCACTTGATGCTGCCGGGGTCTTTCTTGAGCTGCTCAACCACTTCCTTCATGTTCTTGTAAGGCGAGTTGGCGGGCAGCACGAACACGTTGTATTCGGTGGTCAAACGGGCCAGCGGGGTGGCTTGGTTCAAGCCCACCGGTGGCTTGCCGGTGATGATGCCGCCCAGCATGACTGCACCCATCACCATCATGGCGTTCGGGTCAGCCTTACTGCCGTTGACAAACTGGGCCAGGCCCAGCGCACCCGCAGCACCGCCTTTGTTCTCAAAGCTGACCGAGTCGGCCGCCTGCGCATCCGTCAGGGCCTTGCCCAGGGCACGGCCCGTGGTGTCCCAACCGCCACCGGGGTTGGCCGGAATCATCATTTTGATATTGGCCGCCGCACGGGCAGCAAAAGGCAGGGTTCCAGCAGCAGCCAGCACAGCCAAGGACTTCAAAAAAGCATCACGACGCATCGTAGTCTCCTGATAAATGGACGAACCTGTTGATCATGCACGGCAAATCTGTCAGTTTGCCGTCGGAACTTATTAGGGGAAATGCTAGGTCCGGGTTCGCGTTCTAATGACTGCCTTATGCGATTACTCCTTGTTGAAGACGATACCGCCATGCAAACCACGCTGGTGCGGGCCCTGGGTCGGCGCAATATGCGCATCCAGGCCTGCGGCGATGGCATTGAGGCCCTGGCCCTGTGGCTGGCCACCCCGCCCGACGTGGTGCTGCTGGACCTGAGCCTGCCCGGCATGGACGGCCTGCAGGTGCTGGCGGCCGCCCGCAAAGCCGGCATGCGCACCCCCGTACTCATCCTCACCGCGCGCGGCACCGTGGGCGACAAGGTGCTGGGCCTGAACGCCGGGGCCGACGACTACCTGCCCAAGCCGTTTGACCTGGAAGAGCTGGAAGCCCGCCTGCGCGCCCTGGCCCGGCGCAGCGCCGACACCGCTGGAGAATTTGAAGACAAATCAGCCCCCAGCGCAATTACCGTGGGCGCATTGCGCTATGAAAAAGAGAGTGGCGCGGTGTACCACCACAACCAGCCTATGGAACTCAGCCCGCGCGAGCTGGCCCTGCTGCGCCCCCTGCTGGCCCAGCCCGGCCACGCCGTCACCAAAGAGCGGCTGTTTGAGCTGGTGTTTCCCGGCGCGCAAGAGGTGCAATTCGAGGCGATTGAAGTGATTGCCTACCGGCTGCGCAAAAAGCTGGCCACCACCGGCGTGCGCTTGATGACGCTGCGCGGCCTGGGTTATTTGCTCAAGGTAGAGGCGTAATGGGCCTGATAAGCCCGGTGAGCCAGGTCCGTTCGCTGCGCCGCACCCTGCTGCTGGGCATCCTGCTGCCGGTCATTGCCGTGGTGGTGCTGAACACCGTCAGCCTGTACCAGCAGGCGCTGGCCGCCGTCACCACCGCCTACGACCGCACCCTGCTGGCCTCGGCCAAATCCATTGGCGAGCAACTGGATGTAGACGGCTATGACGAAGCCGCCGTGCTGCACGCCACCGTGCCCTACTCGGCGCTGGAAGCCTTTGAGGCCGACAACAAAAGCAACATCTATTACCGCGTCTCCAGCCTGCAAGGCGAAATGGTGTCGGGCTACGCGGTGCTACCGTTTTGGCGCGGCGCGATTCCGGCTAAACCGGCTTACGCCGCCTTGGTCGACTTTTACGACGACCACGTCAATGGTGAGGCGGTGCGCGTCGCCGTGCTGCTGCAACCCGTGGCCACTGACGACGGGCGTGGCATGGCCGTGGTGCAGGTGGCCGAAACTCTGGAACTGCGCCAGGGCCTGGCGCGGCAAATTCTGCTTGACACTCTGTGGCGGCAGGCCGCGCTGGTGGCCTTCATCGCCCTGGTGGTCGTGGTGGTGGTGCAGCGCGCCACCCGCCCGGTGCGCCGCTTAAGCCTTGCCCTGCAAGCCCGCCCGGAAAACGACCTGACCCCCATCGCGGCCCCCGACGCACCGCGCGAGCTGCGCCCCCTGGTAGATGCCACCAACCACGTGATGACCCGCCTGCAGCACCTGCTGGACCACCAGAAGCGCTTTGTGCGCGACACCGCCCACCAGCTGCGCACCCCGCTGGCGGTGCTGAAAATCCAGGTCCAGTCGGCCCTGCGCAATGACGTGGAGCCGCGCCAGGCGCTGCTGGAAATCAACGCCACCGTGGACCGCGCCGCCATACTGGCCAACCAGATGCTGGCTCTGGCCAAGGTGGAGCAACTGCGCCAGCAGGCCAACGCCGAGGTGCTGGACTGGTCAGCGGTGCTGCGCGGCGTGGCGCTGGACCTGTCGCCCCTGCTGGCCGACAAAGACATCGACTTCGCCATCCACACCACCCCGACCCCGGTGCTGGGCCACGACTGGATGCTGCGCGAACTGGCCCGCAACCTGCTGCACAACGCCATCAAGCAAACCCCCGTGGGCAGCGCGCTGCATATTGACCTGGTGGCCGACGGCCCGCAAGCCTACCTGTGCATCGCCGACAGCGGCCCCGGCATCAGTGCCGAACTGGCCCAGCGCCTGTACCAGCCGTTTTCTGCCGGCGACGTGCGGCACGGCTCCGGCATGGGCCTGGCGATTTGCCATGAGATCGTGCAGGCCCTGGGCGGCAGCATTGCGCTGGTGAACCGGGTGCAGCAGGGTGTGCACCAGGGCCTGGATGCCACCGTGCGCCTGCCTTTGGCTCAAAATATCTAGCTATGGACAAACTACGCATCGACAAATGGCTTTGGGCGGCCCGTTTTTACAAAACCCGCAGCCTGGCCACCGAAGAGGTCAACAAAGGCCGGGTGCAAATTGCGGGCCAAAACGTCAAACCCGCCCGAGAGGTCAAACCCGGCGACCTGCTCACTCTGCGCCAGGGCCCGGTGCTGCGCACCATCGAAGTGGTGGGCATCAGCCAGGCCCGGGGCCCGGCCCCGGTGGCGCAAGCGCTGTACACCGAAACGCCAGACAGCCAGCAAGCCCGCCTAGCGGCCGCCGAGCTGCGCCGCATCGCCCCCGAACCCGCCCACAGTCTGGACCACGGCCGCCCCACCAAGCGCCAGCGGCGAGATTTAGACCAGGCGGGCAACGGCTGGGGCGACCGCTGGAGCGCGTCGGTGGACGATTAGCCCACAGGGCTTACGCAAGCCCCTCTGTGCGCCCGACGGGCGACACAGAGGGCGCTGCGTAGGCCCTCATGCATCTACTCCAGCCGAATCCCCCGCGCCGCAATCAGCCCGCGCATCAAGCCCATCTCGTCCTGCACCCGGCCCTTCAGCCCTTCGGGTGCGCTGCCCACGGCCTGCCAGCCCTGGTGGAACAGCTTGGCGCGGACCTCGGGGTCGCGGTAGATGCGGGCAATTTCAGCTGCCAGCCGGGTCTGCGCGGCCTGGGACAAACGGGCCGGGCCGACCAGCGCGGTCCAGACCTCCAGGTTCACACCGCGCACCCCGGACTCGGCCAGCGAGGGCACATCCGGCACCAACGCGCTGCGGCCACCGGCCAAGCCAATCGCCCGCAGCTTGCCCGCCTTGACCTGCGGCATGGCCAGGCCGGGCGGGATCAGCGCCATCTGGATCTGCCCACCCAGCAGCGCCGAGACGGCCTGCGGATTGGCCTGGAACGGAATGTGTACCGGAGCCATGCCGGGCACCTTGGACACCAGCCACTCCATGCCCAGATGCGCCACCGTGCCGGTGCCGGGCGAGCCGTAGTTCCAACTGCCCGCGCCCTTGCGCGCCGCATCAAAAAACGCTGTCCCGGCGGGCAAATTTGCCGGAGCCACCAGCACCAGCGGAGCGGTGGTCAGCAGCGACAGGTAGGTGAAGTCTTTGGCCGGGTCGAACGGCAGCTGCGGATAAAGCATCTTGGCCGAGGTCAGGTTGCCGTTGATGACCACGCCCAGCGTATGGTCGTCCGTGGCCTTGGCTACCGCGTCGGCGGCGATGTTGCCGGAGGCCCCGGGCTTGTTCTCCACGATCACCGGTTGGCCCAGGGTTTTGCCCAGGGCATCGGCCAGGGCGCGGGCCGAAATGTCGGGCGACGAACCACCCGCAAAGCCCACCACGATGCGCACCGGCTTGGTGGGCCAGGCGGGTTGGGCCAATACAGGGGCCGCCAGCCAAGCCAAAGTCAACAGGGTCAGGGTGCGTGTGTGCATGCGGTGTGCGCCTTTTTGAAAAACTGGATTCTCGCCCGTCCAATACCCCCAAGCCCCGCAGCAGAACCCAACGCCCCCACCCAGGCCGCACCGGGCGGCTGCTACGCTGGCACACCACGGCAGACCATTGCTATATTTTCAATAGCCACTTGCGCATACAGAACATGCGCTAGAGCCTCTTTTTATATAAATTCCCATGATTCCCTTCTCAGTACTCGACCTGGCCCCCATCGTCGAAGGCGGCACCGCTGCCGATGCCTTTCGCAACACCCTGGACCTGGCGCAGCACGCCGAAACTTGGGGCTACCAGCGTTACTGGCTGGCCGAGCACCACGGCATGCGCGGTATCGCCAGTGCGGCCACTGCGGTGGTGATCGGCCATGTGGCAGCAGGCACGCGCAGCATCCGCGTGGGGGCCGGGGGCGTGATGCTGCCCAACCATTCGCCGCTGGTGATTGCCGAGCAATTTGGCACGCTGGAGTCGCTGTTTCCGGGCCGTATCGACCTGGGCCTGGGCCGTGCGCCCGGCTCCGACCAGGCCACGGCACGGGCGCTGCGCCGCGACATGCAGACCGATGCCCAGCAGTTTCCGCAAGATGTGCTGGAGTTGCAGCACTACTTTGCCCCGGCAGAACCCGGCCAGACCCTGCGCGCCGTGCCGGGCGCGGGGTTGGAGGTGCCGCTGTGGATTTTGGGCTCCAGCACCTTTGGCGCGCAGCTGGCGGCCGAGCTGGGCCTGCCCTACGCCTTTGCCTCGCACTTTGCGCCCGGCGAAATGATGGCCGCCATCGCCATCTACCGCGCCCGCTTCAAACCCTCGAAGCAGTTGGCCAAACCCTATGTGATGCTGGGTGTCAACGTGTTTGCGGCAGAGTCGGATGCGGCCGGGCAGTTTTTGTTCAGCTCCTTGCAGCAGGCGTTTGTGAACCTGCGCAGCGGCCGCCCATCGCTGCTGCAACCGCCAGTAGACGGCTTTGCCGAGCGCTTGCACCCTGCGGACCGGGCGATGATCGACACCGCCTTGTCTTGCGCGGCGGTAGGTTCGCCCGACACGGTGCGCCGGGCCTTGCAGGCGTTTATTGAAAAAACCGGGGCCGATGAGTTGATGCTGACATCGCAAATTTTCGACCACGCCGCGCGGCTGCGCTCCTACGAGATCACACAAGACTTACGCAAGAGCGCAGCGTAAGTCTTATCACGACCCAGCTGTCTGCTGGGTAAGCGGCGCGTTGGTTTCCACCCAGGCGCTGGGTTCGGGCATCTTGGGCATATCGGCCCCCGCCCAATCGAAGCGGCGCAGGCAGTGCTTGCCTTCTTGTTTGCCGACGTACATGCCGGCATCGGCCAGCTTGAGCAGAACTTTGGGGTCTACGCCGTCGAGGGGTGCCAGGGCGTAGCCAATCGTCAGGCCGACATCGCAGCGCACACGGTCGAGTTCAAACGGCACCCGAAACGCCTCCAGCAGCTTATGGCCCAAATCCTCGGCTTGCTGGGTGGCGTGCAGGCCGCTGGCCAAAATGACAAACTCGTCACCGCCCATGCGCGCCACCACATCGCTGCTACGCACCAGGGTTTGCAGCCGGGTCGCTACGGCCGTGAGCAAAACGTCCCCCACATCGTGGCCATACCGGTCATTGATGGGCTTGAAGCCGTCCAGGTCCAGCACATACACGGCCAGCATTTTGTCGGGTGTGCAGTGCTGCAAAGCCAGGGCCAGCGCCCCGTGGATGCCGCGCCGGTTGGGCAGCCCGGTGAGCGGGTCGGTGTGCGCCAGCGAATGCATGGCGTCGCGCTCTTGGTTGGCACGCACCGCCGCCCGCTGTACCGCACTGGCGCGCAGGCTGAGCATCCGCATCAACAGCATGGTGTCGAGCAGCGTGGCCAGTTGTACCGAGTGCTGGGTCCAAAAATTCAGCGCCACCCGGCCAAAGATGACCCCGCTCATGGTGGCCGCCGCCGCAAAGTACAGCAGCGCCCCCAGCAAAATATAGAGGCCCATCGAGTTGCCTTGCCGCACCTGTCGAACCGCCCCCGGCAAAGCCGACAGGCTAGGGGCCAAGCCCAGTACGCCAATGAGCACGCTGGCCGTGCGGGTGCTGATGCCGTCCAGCGCAAACACCAGGGCCACGATGCCCGTCAAAACGGCACCGGTTTTCATCCAGCGGCTAAACCACCGGTTACCGCCCGGCCCGGCCAGCACATGCTCAAAAAACAAAAAGAAACCACAGCTGGACAGCAGCGCAGACAGCGGGGCCATGTGCAGCTCCATCCAATGGTTGCCGGGCCAAACATATTGCGCGCCAATGCCAAACTGCAACAAGGAAAACAGCAGCCCGCCCAACACGATCAGGGCATATTTCAGAAAGATGGCATCCCGCAACCCCAGCCAGTGCGACAGGCTGTAGACCAGCAGGCAGATGGACAGCCCGAGCATCAGCCCTTGCAGCATTTGTTCGCGCAGCGCAGCCGCCAAAAACCGCTCTGGTGTACTCAGGGTCATGGGCAGCGCCATAGCGCCGCTGGTCTCGATCCGCAGCAGCAACTGGTAGCTCTGGCCCGGCTCCAGCTGCAAGAGCATGGCATGCGAACGCGCGGCCCGCAGATGCCCGGGGTCCATGTGCAGGTTGCCCATTAGCGCTTGTTGCACCACCTCGCCCTGCTGTACCAGGTAGACATCAATCCGGTTCAGCACCGGGTAATCAATGTCCAGCACCCACTGCGCATCGGCCGATGCCGCCAGGCTGAACGGCACCCGCAGCCAGACCGGCTCCGGGCGCAGGCCCAGCGTGGACGGGGCACCCTGGGGCGGTTCAAACTGGGCGGTCTCGGCCAGGATGCGCCCTATGCCGCGCTGGCGCTCTGGATCCGGCAAGATGCTGACGGCCGGCCACAGGTCTACGCGGTCCTTGTCCACCCCCACCCCCACCACCAGCGGCGCAG
This sequence comes from Rhodoferax sp. LB1P47, assembly GCF_056521445.1. Taxonomy (NCBI): domain Bacteria; kingdom Pseudomonadati; phylum Pseudomonadota; class Betaproteobacteria; order Burkholderiales; family Comamonadaceae; genus Rhodoferax; species Rhodoferax sp. LB1P47. Next base: position 35,461 of record NZ_JBWMAU010000026.1, read on the forward strand.
CCGTACCCAGCAAGGGCCCGACCAGCAACCCGCCCACCAGCATCCAGCGCAACCAGACAGTCAGGCAAGAAAACCAACGGCGAAATAGTGGCAGTGCGACAAGGTACATGGGCAGGTGCCGAAGACTTACACCGGGCCGGATGGCGTGCGCCAGCGCGGGCCGGGGATCGGGCGTGGCCTGTTGGGCCCGGCCTTCGGCCTGGAAACGTCCAGATCGGCATTGCCTTGCCACTGGCCCAGCAGGCCGTTGACCTGCGCAATGCGCTGCCACTGCCCGGCATGGGCCAACATGCGCTCGGCAGAACTGGCGGTTTCGGGCACTGGCGGCCACACGCCCACGATGTTGGCAATGGTGGCATCGGCCAAAGGATCGGCCTGGTAGAGAGCGGTATCAGGGTGCAAATCGTGCGTCCGGCAAGGCCAATCTAAGTTGTCAGACCATTCTAGTGGCGGCTTACAAGCCTCCATACAAAAGCCGTACACACTTAGAACTGGGCGTATTCAACGCAAGGGCCGCAGCAAATCCGTCAGGCCGTTATGGTCGATCTCGTGCATCAGCGCCAGCAGGCGGCCGATATCGGTTTTAGGAAAGCCCTCGCGGGCAAACCAGTTGAGGTAATTGCCAGGCAAATCGGCAATCAGCGTGCCCTGGTGTTTGCCGAAAGGCATGGCCACGGTAACGAGGCGTTGAAGTTGGTCTGAATCCATAGCGGACGACTTTACACTGGCGATTTTGGGTGCCCAGTTGCCAAGTTCCATGCAAAAAACCCACACACCCCTGGCCTGGGGCATCATCGGCTGCGGCAATGTCACCGAGCTCAAAAGCGGCCCGGCTTTCAACAAAGTGGCGGGCTCCCGGCTGGTGGCGGTCATGCGCCGCAACGCCGCGCTGGCCCAGTCCTACGCCGAGCGCCACGGCGTGCCCCGCTGGTACACCGATGCCGACGCACTGATTAACGACCCGCAAGTCAACGCCGTCTACATCGCCACCCCGCCCGACAGCCACCACGCCTACGCCTTGAAAGTAGCCGCTGCGGGCAAGGTCTGCTGCGTAGAAAAACCAATGGCCCTGAACCACCGCGAATGCCTGGAAATGACCGCTGCCTTCGCAGCCGCCGGGCAGCCGCTGTTCGTCGCCTACTACCGCCGCTCCCTGCCCCGCTTTGCGCAAGTCAAACAGTGGCTGGACGATGCTGCGATTGGCGCGGTACGGCACATCCACTGGTCGTTTGCCCGCGCACCCAACGCCGCCGACCAGGCCCTAACCGCCCACTGGCGCACCGACCCTGCGGTGGCAGGCGGCGGCTACTTTGAAGATTTAGCCAGCCACGGGTTGGATTTAATGCTGCACCTACTCGGCGACATCACCACCGCCCACGGCATCGCCCGCAACCAGCAAGGCCTGTACGCAGCAGCAGATGCCGTCACCGGTGTGTGGCAATTCGCCAGCGGAGCCACCGGCTCGGGCTACTGGAACTTCGGTGCGGCACAGGCGCAGGACGAGGTCGTCATCCACGGCAGCACGGGCGAAATCCGCTTCTCGGTCTTCGGCGAGCAGCCGGTGCAACTGCGCAATGCCGAAGGCCCCCAAAGCCTCGCCATCGCCCACCCCGAAAACATCCAGTTCTGCCACATCGACAACATGCAAAAGCACATCGACGGGCACAGCCAGCACCCCTCCACTGGGCATACCGCCCAGCGAACCACCTGGGTGATGGAGCAGATACTGGCCCCACAACCGGGTGTTGCGTAAGTCCTAAAAAGATAGCTGTCATCGCAGGTGAGATATGCGCTGAAGCACTTTTCGCATAAATCTTAGCCCGTATAACTCCCGCCCCTCCTGGGGACGCAAACAAGGCCGTAGTGGGCGCCCCATCGCGCCTAGGGCGCGAGAGGCCCCCACCCCGGCCCTCCCCCGGTGGGGGAGGGAGAAATACCGGTGGTGCACCATGGTGCGGGTAAATATTTACTGCCTTGCTCCTTCCCCCGCCGGGGGAAGGCTGGGATGGGGGCACTCGCGCCCTAGGCGCGATGGGGCGCAAGCCCCCGACCCCGCTCCCCGGGGTCCCCCTCTAGATGCGCCGAGGAGCACAGCTTTGGGCGGAAAAGGGCTGGCGTTGTCTGAGCGCAGCGAGTTTAGCCAGACCCCGCCCAAAGCGCGCACCGCAGGTTCCCGCAGCGCCAGCGAAGGGCGCAGGTAGTGGGGGCAGCCTTTCTTTTGGTGACTTTTCTTTGGCTGCGCAAAGAAAAGTTACTGCCCTGCCGGGGGCACGTCCCGGCCAGCGGCATCGGCGGCATGAACAGCTTCAAAAACGAGAGCAACCGCAAGGCAAGCTGCAAGGTATTGCTGCTATATATAGGGCTCTCTTCCGTTTCGGGTGGCACACCACTACCCCCACTCAGATCATGGACGAATCCTTGCTTTTTGAAGCGGATTGGGCGGTAAGTGAGAAAGCTTGCCAGCAATCAAGAAGGCC
>NZ_JBWMAU010000027.1:0-36350 GCF_056521445.1 Rhodoferax sp. LB1P47
GCCTTCTTGATTGCTGGCAAGCTTTCTCACTTACCGCCCAATCCGCTTCAAAAAGCAAGGATTCGTCCATGATCTGAGTGGGGGTAGTGGTGTGCCACCCGAAACGGAAGAGAGCCAAGAAATTAGCCTCCAGCGCATATCTCACCTGCGCAAGCTGCTACGAATTTCATAGTGGATATTGAACGACCAAGCCCCCACCCTAGCCCTCCCCCGGAGGGGGAGGGAACCAGACACAACACCCATGCGCACTCCATCTGCCCCACTTGCCTCCACCGCCCGCAACCTGTCCGCCTGGTGGCAGGCCGCACCGTTGACGGCGGTGTTTGCGGTGTTCTTTTTGGTGCCGCTGGCGCTGATCGTCATGGTTAGCTTTTGGGACTTCAACGAATACGAACTGCTGCCCGGCTTCACCTTTAAAAACTACATCGCCATTTTTGACGGCTGCGGCAACACCAGCGAGATGTGCGTCACGCTGAAGACGTACTTGTCTACCTTCAAATTCTGCTTTTTGGTCTGGCTGATCACGCTGCTTATTGGCTTTGCGGTGTCGTACTTTCTGGCCTTCCACGTCCAGTCGTCGGGCATGCAAACCCTGCTGTTCGTGCTGTGCACCATCCCGTTTTGGACCAGCAACGTGATCCGCATGATCTCGTGGGTGCCGCTGCTGGGGCGCAACGGCCTGGTGAACCAGGGGCTGGTGGGCGCTGGCATCGTGGAGCAACCGGTGGAGTGGCTGCTGTTCTCCGATTTCTCGGTCACGCTGGCCTTTGTGCACCTGTACACCATGTTCATGATCGTGCCCATTTTCAACAGCATGGTGCGCATCGACCGCAGCCTGCTGGAAGCCGCCAATGACAGCGGTGCCAGCGGCTGGCAAACCCTGTGGAACGTTGTCGTGCCGCTGTGCCGCACCGGCATCATCATCGGCTCCATCTTCGTCATCACCATCGTGATGGGCGACTTCGTCACCGTGGGCGTGATGGGCGGCCAGCAGATTGCGTCGATCGGCAAGATTATCCAGGTGCAAACCTCGTACCTGCAATTCCCCCTGGCCGCCGCCAACGCAGTGATCCTGCTGGCCATCGTCTTGATGATCATCTGGGCCTTGACCCGGCTGGTCGATATCCGCAAGGAACTCTAATGAAACGCGCTCCTGGATTCGTACCGCTGGCGATGGTTTTTGCCCTGTTCGTACTCTTTATGTACGGCCCGATGTTCGTCATCTTCATCCTCAGCTTCCAGGGCCCAGAAGGCGGTTTGACCTTTCCGCTGCGCGGCGTGTCGCTGCACTGGTTTGGCAAATTGGCCGAGGGTCTGGGCGTGGTGGATATTGGCGCAGCCCTGCGCCGTTCGCTGGCGCTGGGGCTGGCGGTGATGGCTTGCACGGTGGTGTTCTCGGTGCTGGCGGGTCTGGCGTTCCGCAAAAAACTAGCCGGGGGCAATGCGCTGTTTTTCATCGTGATTGCCAGCCTGATCATGCCGTCCATCATCGTCTCGCTGGGCATCGGGTTGGAGTTTCGCCTGCTCGACGGCGGCATCAAATGGGTGCTGGAATGGTTCGGCATGCAAGACACGCTGGATAACTACGGCACCGCTCTGGGCCTGTTCACCTCGGCGCTGGGCGCGCACCTCACCTGGACCCTGCCCTTCGGCCTGCTGATCATGTTTGCCATCTTCAACCGCTTCAACCCGGCCTACGAGGAAGCCGCCCGCGACCTGGGTGCCACGCCGTGGCAGAGCTTTCGGCACGTGGTGCTGCCGCTGATTGCGCCTTCGGTGGTGGGTATCGGCATGTTTGGCTTCACCTTATCGTGGGATGAAATTGCCCGCACCTCGCAGGCGATTGGTGATGTCAACACCCTGCCGCTGGAGCTGCAAGGCCTGACCACGACCGTCACCACGCCGTCGATCTATGCCGTGGGCACGGTGACCACCGTGGTCTCGTTCATCGTGATGGGCATCACCCTTCTGCTGGTTAAGCTCCTCGGTCAGAAACCCAACCAAAGAACATAGTGACCCCCCTCAGCGACAGTGAAATCTACGAGCGCATCGTCTCCGCCATCCTGGACCACCGGCTCCAGCCCGGCACCAAGCTGGTGGAAGACAAACTCGGCACCGCCTTTGGCGTGTCGCGCACCCGCATACGCCCGGTGCTGGTGCGCCTGGCCAACGAACAAATCGTGACGATGGTGCCCAACCGGGGGGCCTGCGTAGCCCAGCCCACCGAGCAAGAAGCGCGTGAAGTCTTCGAGGCCCGCCGCCTGGTCGAGCCACCGCTGCTGGAGCGCTTCATGGCCGTGGCCACCCCGGCCGACATCGCCATCCTGGCCCACTTCATCGCCGAAGAAGAGGCCGCCCGCGCCAAGGGCAATCTGCGCCACGCCATCCGCATGTCGGGCGACTTCCACCTATTGATTGCCGAGCGCGCCGGGCAGCAGACGCTGGGCCGTATCCTGCGCGAGCTGGTGTCGCGCACCTCGCTGATTTTGATGACCTGGGGCCCGGTGGAGCTGCCCGGCAGCCGCGCCGGGGCCTGTGGTTGCCAGGAACACCGCGCCGTGCTGGACGCCATCCGCCTGCGCGACGTGGCCGCCGCCAGTCGGCTGATGCGTGAACATCTGGAGCATCTGGAAGCGCAGGTGCGGTTTGACGTGGTGGTTTCAGCGGCCCCGGACCTGATCGAACTTTTCGGCCAAGCGGCCTGACCCCATGCGGCACTTGCTGGTCATCAATCCAAATACCAGCGACAGTGTCACTGCGCTCTTACGCACCTACATCTTGCAGATGAGCGCCCCGGATGTGGCGGTGCACATGGTGACGGCGCGATTTGGTGCGCGCTACATCGCCAGCGAAGCCAGCTACGCCATCGCTGCGCACGCCACGCTGGATGCCTGGGCCGCGTGGTTGGCCGGTGGCGGCCCCACACCCGACGCGGTGCTGGTCGCCTGCTTTGGCGACCCCGGCCTGCTGGCCCTGCGCGAATGCAGCCCGGTGCCCGTCACCGGCCTGGCCGAAGCCGCATTTTTTGAGGCCGCCCAGCACGGCCGCTTTGCTATCGTCACCGGCGGCGTTGCCTGGCAGCCCATGCTGGCGCGCCTGGCCCACAGCCTGGGCTATGGCCCGCAACTGGTCCACATCCACACGCTGGAAGCCACCGGCGCCGAACTGGCTGCCGACCCGGTAGCGGCCCGCGCCCTGCTAGCGGCCACCTGCCGAAAGGCTGCTGAGCAGCCCGGCGTGCAAGCAGTGATTCTGGGCGGTGCGGGTTTGGCAGGCATGGCCGCGCAGATCCAGGGCGAAGTGCCGGTGCCCGTCATCGACAGCGTACTCGCCGGTGCCCGCCAGGCGCAGGCCGCACCGGCACAAGGCGGTGGTCCGGCGGCACTGGCTGGCGCCTGGACTGGCTTGTCCGCAGCGCTGATGGCGTTGGCTACCCGCTGAGCCGGCTGGGACGCTAACGCCCGCTTGCCGATACTATGGGCGTATCGCACACCCCTGCGCTTATGGCGCCGCCTCCATGACATCTTCCTCCCCCTTGTCGCCGGATTCTTCTGGCCCGACCGCCGCGCCCTCACGGCCCTGGTCGCAGCTTGAGAATAAAACCTTCTTCATGCTACTGGCGGGGGTAACTCTGGCGTTTGGCTGGATTCTGTGGCCGTTCTATGGCGCGGTCTTCTGGGGCGTGGTGATGGCCATCCTGTTTGCGCCGCTGTTTCGCTGGCTGCTGCGGCCCTTGAAGCAGCGCCGCACCCTGGCCGCGCTGTGTACGCTGCTGGTGATTCTGCTCATCGTGATTTTGCCGATGTCCTTGATCGCCGCCATGCTGCTCAAGGAGGGCAACGGCCTGTACCTGCGCATGCAGTCAGGCGAGCTGAACTTCGGCGCCTACTTCGGCAAGATCGTGGCGGCCCTGCCCAGCTGGGTATCGAACCTGCTGGACCGCTTCGGCCTGGGCAATCTGGGTGATATGCAGGAAAAGCTCAGCAGCGTCCTGGCCGAGGCCAGCCAGACCCTGGCCACTCAGGCATTCAGCATCGGGCAGAACACGCTGGACTTCGTGGTCAGCTTTTTCATCATGCTGTACCTGATGTTCTTTTTGCTGCGCGACGGCTCCAGCCTGGTGCGCCGCATGCGCGACGCGATTCCGCTGGACAGCGAAACCAAGCGCCAGCTGTTTAGCAAGTTCACCACCGTGGTTCGCGCCACCGTCAAAGGCAATGTGCTGGTGGCCGTGGTGCAGGGCTTGCTGGGCGGGCTGGCGTTCTGGTTCCTGGGCATCCACGCAGCCGTGCTGTGGGCGGTGCTGATGGCCTTCCTGTCGCTGCTGCCTGCGGTGGGAGCAGGGCTGATCTGGCTGCCGGTGGCCATTTACTTTCTGGCGACTGGGGCGGTATGGCAGGGCGCGGCGCTGGTCTGCTACGGCGTACTGGTGATCGGTATGATCGACAACGTGCTGCGCCCGGTGTTGGTCGGTAAAGACATCAAGATGCCCGACTATCTGGTGCTGATCTCCACGCTGGGTGGCATGGCGATTTTTGGGCTTAACGGCTTTGTCATCGGCCCAGTGATCGCCGCCATGTTCATGGCCGCGTGGGACATCTTTGCCGGCACGCTGGTAAAAGCTGCGCCGCCCCACAGCGCCGATTCCACCAGGCCATCTTAGTATCTTTTTTATAGCGCTTTGCGCAGGTTCTACCTGCGCTAGAGCCGTATTTAACCCAAAGTGACCGTGCGACCTGCGCCGTCAAAGCGATGCAGGGTGTGGAGGTCAAACTCCAGCGCCACCTGGTCGTAGGTCACATAAGTGGTGGTCACGCCGAGTTGCCGGGGCGGCTTGAGGGTCTCGACCCAGATCTGGCCACGCAAGACGGCATCCAAGTTGGACAAGGGTTCGTCAAACAAGAATATCTTCGTTGCCCGCACGATGGCGCGGCCAATGGCCACGCGCTGGCCACCCGACAGCTTCTTGGGCGTGCGCTTCAGGTAGGGTGTGAGGTTCAGCGTCTCGGCGGCACGCTCGACCTTTTGCTTGATTTCATCGACCGCCACCTTGGCCAGCTTGAGGGCGAAGGACATGATGAAATTTCGAATTTATTTAAGACCGGTCGCCGCCAAAAACCCGTGTGTCACCCGCCGCTGGAACAAAAGATAGGCAATCGCCACCGGCGCACCGCCCAAGAGCGCCGCCGCCATGGTCTGGGCGTAGCGCACACCAAAGGCATCCTGGATCTGCGTCAGGCCCACCGGCACGGTCATCATCTGCGGCGAGGTAATGACGATGAAAGGCCACAGAAAGTTGTTCCACGAACCGATGAACACGATGATGGCCATGGCCCAGAGGATGTTTTTGCTGATGGGCACAAAGATGTGCCACAGCACCTGCCACTCGCTGGCACCTTCCATCATGGCGGCCTCGCGGAAGTCACGCGGGATGGCATCAAAGAAACCACGGAACACATAAATCGCCATCGGCGAGACGATCTGCGGCAGCACGATGCCTGCCAACGTGTCGATCGCGCCCAGCGTGTGCATCAGGCGAAACAGCGGGATTAGCAGCGCCTCGAACGGAAACATCACGCCCACCATGGCCAGCATGAAAAAGCCGTCGCGCCCCCGGAACTTGAGCTGCGAAAACGCATACGCCGCCAGCACGCTGATGGCCACGGTCAGCGCTGTCACCGCCACCGAGGTAACGATGCTGTTGAACATCCAGGTCGGCAGGTTGCCCACCGACAGCACCTTGGTGAAAGCCCCCAGCGTCCACTCCTGCGGCAACCAGCGCATGGGTTGCAGCACGGTTTCTTCCTCGGGGCGCAGGGCTGTGCTCAGTGCCCACAGCAGCGGGGCCACCCACAGGGCCGCCAGCGCGGCAGTCAGCAGCAGAGCGGCAGCAGCCCAGCCCCAGTCGGCGAACCGGCTCTCGCTTTCCATACGTGACATTCTTGAATTAGTTTGCATGGCGACTCCGCAGCAACCAGTTTTGCAGCACCGACACCAGCAGCACCACCACCATGAACACCACGGCAATCGCCGAGGCATAGCCCGCGTTGTCGTTCACAAAGCCGGTCTCGTACATGTAGTGCAGCACCACCCGGGTGGAATTGAACGGCCCGCCGCCGGTCATGATGAAGGGCTGGCTGAACACCTTGAGCGAGCCAATCAGCTGCAACAGCACCACCATGGTGGTCACCGGCATCAACTGCGGCCAGGTCATGTAGCGGAACAGGGCGAAGCCGCTGGCACCGTCCAGTCCGGCGGCCTCGTAAATGTCGCTGGGGATGTTGCGCAGCCCGGCCATGAAGAACAGCATGTTGAAGCCCACCGTCCACCACAGCGTGGCGATGCCCACCATCGGCATGGCCCACACCGGGTCGCTGAGCCAGGCGGTCTGGCTTTCAAACACGTAGTTGATCACGCCAAAGTTGGGGTGCAGCATCCACCCGGCGATCAGCGTCATCACGCCCACCGGCAGCACATAGGGCAGAAAAAAGGCGGCTTGCACCAGCGACTTGCCCCGGTCCAGCCGCTCCACCAGCAGCGCGGCCACCAGGCCCATGGCGGTGAGCGGCAGCACGGTAAGCAGGCAAAAGTACAGGGTTTGCAGCAGCGATGCCCAGAAATCGGCATCGCCAAACAGCTCGGTGTAGTTGGCTAGGCCGACAAAGCCGGTGGTGGCCGTGGTGCTGCTCTGGGTAAAGCTCAGCAGCAGGGTCTGCACCGCAGGCCACAGAAAAAACAGGCCGTAGGCCAGGGCGAACGGGGCCAGCATGGCCGCTGCGTGCAGCGGAATGCGAGGGAGTTGGGGGGTAGGCCGCATGGGGACTTTCGTGGTGGTCTAGGCAGAATGCGCACTTATCAAAACACCGCAGACCCCCACCCCAACCCTCCCCCGGAAGGGGAGGGAGCAATGCAGGCTCCGGTATACCCCCTCCCTCTTCGGGGGAGGGTTGGGGTGGGGGCAGGCAGCCGCCAACGGTGTGGGTATTTGCTAGCCCTGCAAGAAGATTCGCGCTGTAGCTTGGGTTGGCGCTATTTCGCGGGACGCGCGCTGGCCAGCAGCTTCTTGGCTTCGGCATCGAACATGCCCAGGGCCTTATCCACCGGCAACTGGCCGGTCATGGCCGCCGGGAAGAACTTGGCGGCGCTGGCTTCCATCGGGCCTGCGGCGCCACCGTACCAGCCTTCGGGGCTGAAGACGATGTTCTTGGCCACCACGCCGGAGAACTCGTTGTTCGGCTTCATGGCTTTAAGTGCATCGGATTCGGCCACGGCGCTGAAGGCGGGGATATGGCCACCACCGGCCCAGGTGATGGAATGCCGGCCCACGTAGTCGACAAACTTCAGCGCGCCTTTGAGGCGTTCGGCCGGGATGGGTTTGCCCTTGTTGTCGGGCACCGCAAAGGCGTGCGAATCGCCCCACACGCTCTGGTTGGCGTACAGCTTGGGCAAGGGCACGATGCCGTACTCAAATGGCAGTTTTTTGCTGGCACTCAGGTCCACCATGCTGGGCACTTCCCACACGCCGTTCAGCATGAAGGCCGCTTTGCCGCTCAGAAACTGGGCGTTGGCTGCGGGGTAGTCCAGGTTTTTGGTGGCGTAGCCCTTGCTGAACCAGTCGGTGATGACCTTCATCGAATCCACGCCCGCCTCGCCGTAGGCCAGCTTGCCGTTGTCCAGCATCTTGCCGCCGCGCTGCGCCAGCATCGACAGCCACAGGCGGTAGCCCATGTAGGAGTTGGTGTTGCTCTCCATGGCAAACGCGTCGGTGCCGGTTTTCTCCTTCACCGCGCGAAAGGCGTCGGTCAGTGCGGCAATGCCTTCGATGGGCAACAGGCGGCCTGCGGCATCGGCCAGCCCGGCCTTGGCGACCAGGGTTTTGTTGTAGTACAGCACCAGCGCGTGGGTGTCCAGCGGGATGGCGTAGGTTTGGCCGTTGTATTGGCCTTTTTGCCATTGGCGCTCGGCGTAGTCGGTGCCCACAATACCGGCGGCGGCCAGCTCGGCCGGGGCCAAAGCCCGCAGCGCGCCCGACGGGCCAAAGTCGCCCATGCGCGACAAATGCAGGTTGATCAGGTCCGGCCCCGCGCCCACGGCGGAGGCGGTACGCACCTTGGTGTAGAAGGGCACGCCCCAGGGCAAGGTGGTGGTTTCCACCTTGTAGTCCGTCTGGCTGGCGTTGAAGCCATCGACCAGCGTGGCCAGCCGGGCACCGTCGCCACCGCTGAGCAGGGTCCAGAGCTTGATGTCGGTGGCGGCCCAGGTGGGCGCGCTAAAGCTGGCGACGGCCAGAGCGGCGGCGGCCAGGCCGGTGCGGCGGGTGAAGGTTTTTGTCATGTGTTGTCTCCGATTATTTTTAGGGGTGAAGTTTCAAGACGCGGTATGCGTCTTGGCTAACCAATTGGGGGCGTAGCCCAGCGGGTTATCGGGGGCGATGCGCTGCGCCACGGCAGTGCCTCGGGTGTGGGCGGCCAGGGTGGCCAGGTCGGCTTTGGGCTGGCGGTTTTCGGTCAGCAGGCCGTTTTGCTCCAAAAAGGTGTCAGTCAACTGGGTGTAGCAAAAGCCCGCCAGGTGGCCGCAGTCGTGCACGCTGGCCAGCAAGTCGCCGTACTGTTGCAGCAGCTCCTCCGGGTTGCGGGCCGAGGTGTAGCCCCAGGCCGCCACGCCGTCCGGCCTGCCGGGCACCATCGCAATGCCGCCAAATTCGGTCAGCATGGCCGGGCGGTGGGTGGTGTCAAAGCCGGGCAGCACCAGCATGCGGCGGGCGTGGCGCGAGTGTTGCAGCGTGTGGGCGATGGCCTCGGGGCTGCCGTAGCGCTGGCGGAACAGCGTGGGATCGTTGCTGTAGTCGTGGATGGCCAGGATGTCGCCGCAGGGCATTTCCCAGCCGTCGTTGCCAATAACGGGGCGGCTGCCGTCCAGCGCCTTGGTCAGGTGGTACAGGGCCTGCACAAAGTTCACCTGGCGCGGGTCGTGGGGCAGCTCGGGCACGCCCCAGGACTCGTTGATCGGCACCCAGGCCACCACGCAGGGGTGCGACAGGTCGCGCTGCACCAGGGCTTTCCATTCGTCGGCCACGCGGTCCACGGTCTCAGCGGAGAAGCCATAGGCCGAGGGCATTTCGGCCCATACGCACAGGCCCAGCACGTCGCACCAGTACAGCCAGCGCGGGTCTTCGCTTTTTTGGTGCTTGCGGGCCCCATTGAAGCCCAGGCGTTTGATGAGCTCCACATCGGCGCGCAGCTCGTCGCTGGTGGCCGTCATCAGCGACGCAGGCCAATAACCCTGGTCCAGCACCATACGCAGAGGGTAGCTGCGGTTGTTGAGCATGAAGTTGGCGGCATCCAGCTTGACATCGCGCAGGGCGGTGTAGCTGTCCACCTGGTCCAGCAACGTGCCGTCGGCGGCCAGCAGGGTGAGCGTAGCGTCGATGAGCTGCGGGTGCTCGGGGCTCCAGGTCCAGGGGTCGCGGGCCGAGTCGATGCCGGGGTCGGGCAGGTGGATGCTGCGGCGCACCTGGCCGTCTTGCACCGCATACGTGTCGTTCGACAGCACCGTACCGTCCAGCGACAACTGCACTTGCAAACGCTGGCCGGGCTGTGGCTGATTCACCGTCGCATCCAGCCGGATCTGCCACTGCGCCACGTCCGCCGTCCAGCGCAGGCCGGCTAGGTGGCTGCTCTGCACCACCTCTAGCCACACGCTGCGCCAGATGCCGCTGGTGCGCGGGTACCAGATGTTGTGCGGCTCGGGCTGCCAGTCTTGTTTGCCGCGCGGCTTGTGCATGTCATGCGGGTCGTCCTCGGCCAGCAGGGCCAGGGTGAAGCCACTGCCGGTGACGTAAGCGCTGATGTCCAGCTGGAACGGTGCATGCCCGCCCCGGTGCGTGCCGACCTGCTGGCCGTTGACCCACACCGTGGCCTCGTAGTCCACCGCGCCAAAGTGCAGCAGCACCCGCTGGGAGGCAGCCGGGGCTGCGGTCAGTTCCACCGTGCGGTGGTACCAGCAGCGGGGGTGGAAGCCGGTGTCGGCGATGCCGCTGCGCTGCGACTCGGGGGCGTAAGGCACGGTGATGCGGCGGTCAAAAGCCACGTCGGCGGGCAAGGCCCAGCGGGCGGCATCGTCGAAGGCAAATTGCCAGACTCCGTCCAGGCTTTGCCACTGCGCGCGGCGCAACTGGGGGCGGGGGTAGTCCATGAAATGTTTCCTGGTTGGTTGTAACAAGTGCTGAAATTTACCCACAATAACCGTAACTAACAAGTTTTATCGCGATGAAAGAGGCTAGGTGTTTTCACCAGCAAAACACCCAAGGTCGGCCCTCAATCGTGCTGTATCGGGCACAGTCAGCCACTAGAATCGCAAGTTAAATGGTGATTAAAAAATGAACAACAAACCCAAACTCACCAGCAAGCGGGTGCTCATCGTGGAAGGCGAGGCCACGCTGCCGATTGCCAAGGCGCTGGCGTCCGAGACGCGGCAAATCATCCTCAGCCTGTTGACGCACAACGTGATGAACGTGAGCGAAATCGCCGAGGCGATGAACATGCCGCACTCCACCGTCAGCTTCAACCTGAACCAGTTGCAGGCCGTGGGTTTGATCAAGGTCGAGGTAGAACCCGGCACGCGCGGCACGCAAAAGCTGTGCGCCAAGCGCTACGACGAGCTGGTGTTCCAGCTGCCCGGCGCGGCCGCCGAGGTGGCCCCGGACGTGGTGACCGTCAGCATGCCCATTGGCAGCTACCGGCATGTAGAAGCCCGCCCTACCTGCGGCCTGGCCAGCGAAACCAAGATCATCGGCTTGCTGGACGATGCCCGCTCGTTCTTTGAGCCCGAGCACCTACACGCCCAGTTGCTGTGGTTTGGCAAAGGCTATGTGGAATACGCGTTTCCCAACAACCTGCCGTTTGGCGCGGTGGCCCGGTCGATCGAGCTGTCGATGGAGATCTGCTCCGAAGCGCCGCAGTACAACCTGGACTGGCCGTCCGACATCACCCTGTGGATCAACGGCTGCGATGTGGGCACATGGACCAGCCCCGGCGACATGGGCGGCACGCCCGGCCTGCTGACACCCAGCTGGTGGCACGAGGACCAAACCACCTTCGGCCTGCTCAAGCGCTGGAGCGTTACCAATCAGGGCTCGATGATCGACGGCGTGGCGCTGCTGCCAATCACGCTGGAGCAGCTCAACCTGGGCGGCTCCAACCACATCAGGGTGCGCATCGGCATCAAGGACGATGCGCGCCACCAGGGCGGCATCAACCTGTTTGGCCGCCGTTTTGGCAACTACCCGCAAGACCTGGTGATGCGCATCGCCTACGGGTTTCCGGCAGAAACCGCACGCGTGCAGGCAAAGTAATTGCTATAAATTGCATAGCTATCACCGCACATCCTATAAGCGCTAGTGGCTGTTTTTATATAAATAGCCAGCCAGACCATAGCCGCGAACACAGCAAAGATGCATACACTGCTTGCCTACTGATTTAGCACCCGCAGGACGTACATAAGTCCTCACCTAAACCGTAAGCTCTATGGATGCCTCATCGCCCATTTCCAGCCTGACACCCCAATCTGAAGCCCTGCGCAAAGACCGCAGCAAAGCGCTTCAGCGGAGGGCCGATGGTTTGGCGGTCGGCTTGGCGGTGGTGCTGGCTACGCTGGTGGGCGCGGCGCATATGCGCTGGAACACCGGGCAGGCCGATGCCCTGCTGCAAGCCGAAGCCAGCAATCTGGCCGACAAGGTCCACCAGGCCAGCACCCAGAGCAGCACTATGGCCACTTCCGCGCTGATGGCGGCCATCAGCTTTGACATCAAGCAGGTGCTGATTGGCAACATCTCGGGCGACTACGGCCAGGTCTACACCGACTTCTCCACCCTGCTGCTGGCCCCCGGCACGCAGGATGTGTTTTTGCTCAACGCCAAGGGCACCACCTTGTCGGAGCTGAACCTGGACGGCACCTCGCCCCTGCTGGGCAGCGAGCAGGGCGGGCAAGCGTTTTTTCAGCGCGCCCTGCAAGGCCAGCCGGTGCTCTACCCCGCCACCGATGCCAGTGGCCAGCAGCGCCGCCTGTACTTTGCAGCCCCGGTGCGCATTGCGACGGCCGCGCGCGCGCCGGTGAGCGGCGTGTACGTGGTGCAAACCAGTGCCGATGCGCTGGACAGGGCACTAGACCAGCGGGCCGCACCGGTGCTGGTGGTGTCCCCGCAAGGGCTGGTGTTTGCCAGCAACCGGCCCGGCTGGCGCATGCAGATGCTGCCGGGCACCTCTGCCAGCACGGGCGCCCTGCCGGTGCCCGAAGCGCAATTTGGCAGCACAGCCCGGGCGGTTTTACCGTTCACCCTGGACGGCGACCGCCTGCTCTGGCCGGGCCACCGCAGCACCGTGGCCAGCCGCCCGCTGGGCTGGGACAACGGCGACGGCCCCTGGCAGCTGCTGCTGTTGGACGAGCGCAGCCTGTGGACCACCTTGCTGGCCCCCGGCCTGGTGGGGGTGGGCGTGCTGCTGTGCGGCCTGCTGGGCTACTACGCCGTATCGCGCCGCACGCTGGCCCGCCGCCATCTGGCCCAGCAGCGCAAGCAAAGCGATGCCGAACTGCGCCAGATGACCGAGGTCGTCCAGGCCGCCAGCCAGCGCATGCTGGACATCAGCGACGCCCTGCCCTGCGCCGTGTTCCAGATGACCATGCAGGGCAATGGCACACCGCACTTTCACTTTGTGGGCAAGCCCATCCAGCAGCTGCTGGGCATCAGCGCCGAGGCGCAAATGGACAACCCCCGTGCCCACCTCACCTACATCCACCCGGCCGATTTGCCCCGGGTGCAACAGGCCTTGCGCGGGGCCCACACCGCAGCGGCCACGCCGTCCAGCTTTGAGGGCCGTTCTGAAGCCGCCACCAACAACGAATCCATCACCGTGCGCTACCGGGTCCAGCTGGGCCCCCAACTGCGCTGGATCCAGCTGGTGGCCAGCGGCGTGGTCAACGCCATGCACCCCGACACCCAGGTCTGGACCGGCTACTGGCTGGACGTCACCAGCACCATCGCAGCGCAAGAAACCCTGCAAGCCCGCGAAAAGCAGGTTCGCACCGTGCTCGAATCCGCCCCCAGTGCGCTGGTGGTCACCCGCGAGGATGGCCGCGTGCTGTTCCACAACCAGCGCGTGCTGGAGGTGTTTCGCATCGACGAGGCCACGTTGCGCCAGAGCGGCATCCGGGCGCTGTACATCGACCCGCAGGTGCGCCAGCGCGCGGTCGAGGCGTTGCGCACCGAGGGCTACATCATGGGTTGGGAAATCGCCTTCACGCGCGGCGACGGCACGCCGTTCTGGGCCTCGCTCACCTCCAGCATGGGCGAGTTTGCGGGCGAGAGCGCGGGCTTCACCTGGTTTGACGACATCACCAGCCGCAAGCACGCCGCCGACGCGCTGCAAGCCGCCAAAGAAGCCGCAGAAATGGCGGGCCAGGCCAAGAGCGCCTTTTTGGCCAACATGAGCCACGAAATCCGCACCCCGATGAACACCATCATCGGGCTCTCCGAACTGGCCCTGAAGACACAGCTCGACCCACGCCAGCGCGAGTACATCGACCGGGTGCAAATGTCCGGCAAACACCTGCTGGGCATCATCAACGACATCCTCGACTTCTCCAAAATCGAGGCCAACAAACTCCAGATCGAACGGGTGCCATTTGCGCTCGACGCGCTGCTCACCAACGTAGCCAACCTGGTCACCGAAAAAGCCAGCGCCAAAGAGCTGGAGCTGGTGTTCGACATCGCCCCCGACGTGCCGCCCCACCTGCTGGGCGACCCGCTGCGGCTGGGCCAGATCCTCATCAACTTTGCCAACAACGCCGTCAAGTTCACGGAACAAGGCGAGATCGTGCTGGTGGCCCGCGTGCAGCAGCCCCCGCCAGAGGGCCTGCCCGAAGACCAGGTGCAACTCTACTTTGCCGTGCGCGACACCGGCATCGGCCTCAGCCCCGCGCAGTGCGGCGCGCTGTTCCAAAGCTTCCACCAAGCCGATGCCTCCACCACCCGCAAATACGGCGGCACCGGCCTGGGCCTGTCCATCAGCAAACGGCTGGCCGAGCTAATGGACGGGGCCGTGGGCGTAGACAGCCAAGTCGGCGCGGGCAGCAACTTCTGGTTTACCGCCATCCTGGGCGTGGGCACGGTGGCCGAACTGCCCGCCACCCCCGTCCCGCTACTGGCCGGCCTGCGCGCCCTGGTGGTAGACGACCACGCCATTGCCCGCAACATCCTGGCCACCAGACTGCACGAGCAGCACTTCAGCGTAAACACCGTCGCCTCCGGCGCGCAAGCCCTGGCCCACCTGCAAAGCCAGCCCTGCGACATCGTGTTTTTAGACTGGCACATGCCCACGCTGGACGGCATCGAAACCGCCCGCGCCATCCAGGCGCTGGCCCTGCCCGCACCGCCCAAAATGGTCATGGTCACCGCCTTTGGCCGCGACGGCCTGGTGGAACTCAGCGCCTCCGTGGGCATCGCCACCGTGCTGGTCAAACCGGTGTTTGCCACCACACTGCGCGACGCGCTGGCCCGCGTGGGTTACTGCGCGGCCCGCACCGATGCCGCCGCCAGCCCCAGCGAGCTGTTCGCCCGCATGGCCCCGCTGGCCGGCGCCCGCATCCTGCTGGTGGACGACAACGAATTCAACCAGTACGTGGGCGTAGAACTGCTGGCCACCGCCGGGCTGGTGGTCGAGGTGGCCGACAACGGCCAGATCGCGCTGGACAAACTCGCCACCACGGCTTTTGATCTGGTGCTGATGGACATGCAAATGCCGGTAATGGACGGCATTACCGCCACCCAAGAAATCCGCAAACAACCCCGCTTCGACAAGCTGCCCGTCATCGCCATGACCGCCAACGTCATGCAGTCTGACCGCGATGCCTGCATCGCCAGCGGCATGTGGGATGTGATCACCAAACCCATCGTGGCCGACCACCTGTGGAGCGTGCTGGTGCAATGGATTGATCCACGTGAAACACCGGCCCCGCCGGTGCTTGCCAGCATCCCGGAAGCAGTCGATTTGCCGGAGCACATCCCCGCCCTCAACATGGCGGCCGGCCTGCGCCGCCTGAACGGCAACCGCAAGGCCTACCTGAACATGCTACGCCTGTTTGTGCGCAACCAACACAGCACACCGGCCCAACTGCACGCCGCCTTGGCCATCGCCGACTGGCCCACCGCCGAGCGCATCGCCCACAGCGCCAAGGGCGTGGCCGGCAGCATCGGTGCCGAGGCACTGCAAGAGCAAGCCCGGGTGCTGGAATCGGCCCTGCACGCAGGTGCAGCGCTAGACCAGCTCCAGCCCCTGGTGGCCGAGGTAGAGGTGCTGCTCAACGCCTTGGTGCAGGCCCTGCGCACCCAGCTCCCGCCCGAAGCCGCCCAGGCTACGGTTGCCGTAGACCGTGCCCAACTCCAAGCCGTCTGCACCCAGCTCGCCGCCCTGCTGACCCAAGACGACAGCGACGCCATCGCCCTGCTGGAACAGCACGCCGCCCTGCTGCACTCCGCCTTCCCCCAGGCCTATGCGCAAATGGACCAGGCGCTGAAAGACTTTGAGTTTTCCATTGCGCTGGAGATTTTGCAGGGAGAGATGGGCGTTGCGGAGTGATTGCATTATTAATACAATGCAATCACTGAGATCAAATCCAAAAAGGATATTCAATGTCTTCCATCACTGTCCGCAACTTACCAGACGAGACGCACCGTGCTTTGCGCGTGCGCGCTGCGATAGCTGGTCGAAGCACTGAGGCCGAAGTTCGAGCCATTCTTGAGAGCATCGCACGACCCGAGGGCCGCATCAAGTTGGGCTCCTTGTTGGCTGAGATCGGACAACAGGCAGGGGGGTTCGATCTTGAGATCGAGCGTGACAAGTCACCCGTAGAACCGATAAGCTTTGAATGATTCTTCTGGATACCAACGTCGTTTCTGAGCCATTGAAGCTCACCGGCAATGTGGGCGTGTTGACTTGGATGGACGCGCAAACCATCGAAACGCTTTATCTGTCAGCGATCAGTCTGGCAGAGTTGCGCTTTGGCATTGCGGCGCTGCCGCCGGGCAAACGAAGAGACACGCTGCACTCCAGTCTTGAGCAACGCATCGTGCCTCTGTTTGCCGACCGAATACTGCCCTTTGATGCAGCCGCGTCCGAAGCCTACGCGGTGCTTCGTGCCCGCGCTCGGGCCCAAGGGAAAGCCATTGCGCCCGCAGACGGCTATATTGCCGCTACGGCCATCGCTCATAGTTTGATAGTTGCAACGCGCGATACCGGCCCTTTTGAAGCGGCTGGTTTGACGGTCATCAATCCGTGGAACACGCAGCACTGACACATTAGAAATGTTCGCATCGCGGTCAGCAAAATACGGACTGCCGAAAACGACGGCGATGCCTTGGGCCTGCTGCACTCCGCCTTCCCCAAAGCCTACGCACAGATCGACCAGGCGCTGAAAGACTTTGGGTTTGAGGCGACTTTAGCGGTGTTGCGAAATGCTATGGTTTAAATAGCTGTATCCGCAGGTAGTGTGTGCGCTGGTGGCTCTTTTGGCTTGAAGTCGGATTGAGGACATCTGGCCCCCACCCCGGCCCTCCCCCAGCGGGGGATGGAGCAAAGCGGGCCCCCTGTATCGCCCCTTCCCCCGCCGGGGGAAGGTTGGGATGGGGGCCTGCCCGCTTCACTTAAAACGGCTAAAACGGCGATTCGGCCAAATTCACCGGCTGCAAGGGTGCTGCATCCGGTTTGGTGCCTGCTTCGCCCAGCGCCATCTCACCGCCCAGGGCGAGCAGCAAATCAGGAATCATCTGGCGCATTTCGCCGGTGGCGATGGCTGCGTCGGCATCGAAACCGTCTTCTTTTTCTTGCGAGGTGCCGTCGAACACGCCGTCCAGAAAGGTGACCTTCTTGACCTGCAAGCTCTCGGTGAGTACGAAGGACACGCGGCCCTCCCAGGTCATGGCCAGTTTGGTGGGCAGCTTGCCGTCGGCCACGTGCTGGCGCACCTCGTCGATGTCCAGCGCGTGGCGGGCGTATTTGACGACCGATTTGGACTCGTCGGCGGCCTTGAGTTCGCACTCGCGGTCCACGGTAAAGCCAGCGGGCGGCTCTTGCGTGGTGAGCCAGTTGGCCATCGCCGTGGCGGGCGACAGGCTGGTGTTGATTTGCAACACGGCAAAACCGTCAATCGCCTTGACCAGGGCGGTAATCACCTCGTCGGCGCGGCCTTGGCTACCGGCATCTACCACCAGTACCAGAGCGGCGGGGTCGAGCCACACCAGCACCGCGCCGCGCTTGGTGAAAGCCATCGGCAGCAGCGACAGCTTGACGTCTTCGCTGAGTTCTTTGCGCTCTTTTTTGCCGGGCTTGCGGCCGGTGCTGGCCTCGACCTGGGCCAGCCGCTCCTCCAGCTTGCGCTTGATGACCGAGCTGGGCACGGCCTTGCTCTCGAACATCAGCTTCAAGATGAGCTGGCCGCCGATCGACTCCAGCAGCGGGCCGTTGGCCACGCCGCGCGGCTCGGTCCAGCCGACCGACATTTCCTGGCTGGCGCCACATTCCACAAAACGGTCTTTGTCCAGCGCGGTTTCTATCGCCAGCAGGTCAGGAGCCCAGCCGGGGCCAATGCGGTACACCATCACATTTTTAAACACGGGAATTCTTTCTTCAGACAATCAGCGGGGCATTGTCGCCGCAGGGTGGATGGGCAAACTTTACATGCGGCTATTTCGGGCTTTACATAGAGATTCCACACTTGCCTCCAACCTGCAGCCAATCCCGGTCGCAGGCGAATCCCTCACTTTTTACCCCCCAGGAGTTCGCACATGGCATCTACCCGCACACCGTTCAAAAGTCTTGTTTTAGCCGGTCTTCTGGCCACCGTAGGCGCTGCCGCTTTTGCGGCCGACGCACCACCGCCACCACCGCCCGGAGCCGCTGGCATGGCCCAGCACGATCCGGCCAAAATGCAAGCGCATATGCAAAAGCGCCAGGCCGATTTGAAGGCCAAGCTCAAGCTCACCGCCGCCCAAGAACCGGCCTGGACCAGCTTCAGCGCCAGCATGCAACCCCCCGCCCACGGCCCACGGCCCGACAAGGCAGCCTTTGAAAAACTGACCACGCCCGAGCGCATCGACAAAATGCGCGCCCTGCATGCCGAGCGCGGTGCCCAAATGGACAAGCGCGCCGAGGCCACCAAGGCGTTTTACGCGGCCCTCAGCCCCGAGCAGCAAAAGGTGTTTGATGCCAACGCCATGCCGCATGGCGGACGCGGTGAACACGGTGGCCCCGAAGGCCGCCACCACAAAGGCTAAAAAATGGGCTCACCCCCAGGCTACAGGGCAAGCGCTTTTCGCCAACCCCCTTGCAGGGGGCGATACCAGTGGCCCGGCAAAGCCGGTTCCACGGTATGTTTGAAAAGATCCACTCAACCCTTGAGCATGGGTTAGCAGCGTTTTCAGCCCAAAAGCTGGGTTAGCTCGCCGGTCTGGATCAACTTTTCCAGATCGGCACACCCGCCCACCAGCGTGCCGCGCACGAACACCATGGGCAAGGTGGGCCAGCCGGTCCACATCTTCAACGCTCCCCGCTCCCGCCACTGGCTGACATAGCTGCCGTACTCCAGGTAATGGTGCGGCACGCCCGCCGCATCCAGGGCCTTGCGCGCCTTGCGGGGGTAGGGGTTGAGGCGCATCCCTACCACCACCACCGCATGCGCTGCCACGGCGGCCTGCACCTCTTGCACGATGCTGCGCTGCGAGGCACTTACTTTGTCGCGGATGGCGGGGTGGATACGGGCTTCTTCGAGGATGGAGCGGGGCATCAAGGCTTCCTTGGAACAAAAAACCGCAGCATAGCCTAGCCACGCTCAGGAAAGCCTGTGGATAGTTTTTGCATAAGTAGGCAGTTATCCACAGCTTGCGTCGATTTGTAAAAGTTGTTCATATTTGGGTGACACCAGAAAAGCGCACTCACACACAGCCGTCAAAATAGGCTAAGTGCTTGAACTACAAGGCTTATCACAACTTATCCACAGCGAAGGGCTGCCCTTACTACTACTACTACTACTACTATTTGATTAATAGAAGTATTAGAAGAAGAAGCCCGCAAAGTGCTGCCGTGCAAGGTCGTGGAGTTTTTGAAAAATTGCTATTGAAATAATAGCTATAGACGCAATTGAGATAACCGCTGGAGGCCTATTTGGCTTGAAATTAAAGGGGTAGTGCCTCGGCGGACATGGGTCTGGCAGCTGTGCTGCACCACGCAACTTACCAGGCGGTTAATTTTCAACAGAACTTACGCAAGACCCTCTTTGCGCCCAATGGGCGATACAGAGGGTGCTGCGTCCAGCCCTATTCAATCTTGTCGTGGGTGGCTACGCTGCCTTGGCGCCAATAGCCAGCGGCCTTGGTCCACTGTGCTTGTACGCCGCGCTCGCCCACCAAATGCGCCCGCAAGGCTTTGGCGGTGTGGGTTTCGCAGCCCACCCAGGCATGGATGTCGCCCGCTGGCAGGGCCAGGCTGCGCAAACGCTCCAGCAGCAGCGGCTGCTGCCCGTGTGGCTGGCCCAGGCGGTGGACCCACACCACGCTGGCGTGGGCGGCGCTGGGCAGGGCCTGCTCGTCGGCCGGGCCGTCCACTTCCACCAATACCAGCACCGGGGCGTGGGCGGGCAGTTCGGCCAAGCGGCGGCGGATCGCGGGGATGGCCGTGTCGTCGCCTACCAGCAGGTGGCCGTCAAAGTCGGTCGGCAGCACAAAGGAGCCGCGCGGGCCGCCCACGCCCAATGTTTGGCCGACCTGCGCCTGTGCCGCCCAGGTGGTGGCCGGGCCCGCGTCGTGCAGGGCGAAGTCGATCACCAGGATGAGCGCCTGCGGGTCGAAATGCTGCGGCGTGAAGTCGCGCATGGTGGGGCGCGGGCCGTCTTCGGCTCCGCCCGGCAAGACGAGTGCGCCGGTGCTGGGGTCGGGGAAGAAGACTTTCACGTGGTCGTCAAAGCCGGGGCTGGTAAAGCCCTCTAAGTCCGGGCCACCCAGCGTGATGCGCACCATGTGCGGCGTGAGCTGCTGGACGCGCACCACGCTGAGTAGGCGAAATTTCAGTTCGTGGCGAACCCGGGTGGCAGTGCGGTTAGGGGTGTGGTTGGGGGTAGTCATTCAAATCCTTTCTAGTTGTTGGGCGGCGTTGTCCAAAATTTGGGCAAACGCGTGGGCTTGTTCGTCGGTGAGCGGGGCACCGCCCAGGCGCATGCGGGCGGCCAGCTTGAAGTTTTCCAGTGCCCGCACCACCTGCGGCGCACGGCCGGGGTGGGGGCTGTCGGCATGCGCCATGCGGGCCAGCAGGACATCGGCCTCCACGCGGTTCTCGGCCAGATAGACCTGGCCCGCGTCGGTGATGCTGTAGAGCTTGCGCCCGCCACCGCCCTCTGTTGTGGTGGGGGCCATGCTGGTGTAGCCCAGCTCCTCCAGCAGGGTCAGCGTGGGGTAGACCACGCCGGGGCTGGGGCTGTAGCTGCCGCCCAGGCGGTCGCCGATCTCCTTGATCAGCTCGTAGCCGTGGCGGGGCTTGTCGGCAATCAGTTGCAGCAGCACCAGGCGCAGGCCGCCGTGGCCAAACACCCGGCCCGGCCCGCCGCGCCCACCGCGTTCACCGCCGGGGTGGGGATGCTCGCCGCGCACATGCTGACCGCCGTGGCGGTGCATGTGGTGCAACTCTGGGCGGCCATGCCGTGGGCCGCCGTGGGCAGGGTGGTTGCCGTGTTCTTCAAAATGGGACATAGTTTTCTCGATGGGGTTTAGATGTCATTACGATATATCTAAATCGCATCTAAAAATAGGTTTAGCCCCAATACCCCTAAAAATTCTTAAGGATATTTGCTACTTTTTAAATAGCTGCTTGCGCTGATTGAATATGCGCTAGAGGCCAATTTGGCTACAAAACTTTGCTCTGTGCCCATACGCCTAATGCCGCCGCCACATCGGCCACCACTGGCCCCCAGCTGCCGCCCGCTGGCTGGCGAAACAGGCGCATGGTTTCTGGATACCACGGTGTGTCGCTGCGCTCGGTCAGCCAGCGCCAGTCGGGCAGGTAGTCGGGCAGCAGCAGCCAGCAGGGCGTGCCCAGCGCACCCGCCAGATGCGCCACAGCGGTGTCCACGCTGACCAGCAGGTCCAGCTGCGCCACGATGGCCGCCGTGTCGGCAAAGTCTTGTATCTGCGGGCCCAGCGCGGTGGCCAACCAAGAGGCAGACTCGTCCTCGCCCGCGCCTTTTTGCAGGCTGATAAATGCCAACCCGGGTATGGCCGCCAGGGGGTTCAGCAGGTGCAAGTGGGACAGCGAGCGCTCGGCATCGTTTTCAAAACGCGGGTTGCCCTTCCACACCAAGCCCACGCGCAGCCCCTGGGCGGGCAAGTGCGGTGACCAGGCAGCCACCAGCACGCTTTCCGCGTGCAGATAAGGCAGGGCGGCGGGCACCGTGTCCAGCCGGGTGTGGCAGTAATAGGGCAGGCTCAGCAGCGGGGTCCAGCAGTCGGTGGGCGGCACCTCTTCGTCAAAGCCCACCAGCGCATCCACGCCCGCTAGCGTGGCCAGCAGGCGCTTCAGCGGCGGGTGGCACAGCAGGGTTACGCGCCCGGCCCCGCGCGCCTTCAGCTCGGCGCAGTAGCGGCCAAATTGCAGCATGTCGCCATGTCCGGCCTCAAAGCCCACCAGCACCGACCGGCCCGCCAGTGGCTCGCCCTGCCAGCGCGGGCAGGCCAAACGCCGGGCCAACGCCGCATACCAGTCGCGCGATTCAAACTGCGCCCAGCCCTCGTCCCAACGGCCCTGGCGCAGCAGCAGATAGGCCAGGTTAAAGCGGGCCTTGGCGTGCTGTGGGTCTAGGTAAATAGCCTCGCGGCAAGCCTCTTCGGACGCAATCTCTAGCCCCATGCGGGCATACACCGCGCCCAGGTTGCACCAGGTGTCGGGGTCGTCGCGCCGCAGCTGCAGCGCCTGGGCGCAGGCCACCTCTGCATCCTCCAACTGGCGCAACAGAAGCAGCACCCCGGCCAGATTCACAAAGGTCTGCGGCAGCGTGGGGTTGTGGGCAATGGCGGTGCGGTAGCTCTCCGCCGCCTCGGCCAACGCCCCCCGCGCCTCCAGCGCCAGCCCCAGGTTGGCATGCGCCTCGGCCAGCGTCGGGGCCAAGGCCAGCGCGGCGCGCAGACAGGTTTCGGCACCCAAGGCATCGCCTGCGGTGAGGCGCTGCGTGCCGTCGAAAAACAAGGCTTCGGCGCTGGGTGGGGTTGTGGGCATCGGGTGCAGGCTCCTTTGGGTCTGAATAGTACGCGGCTGGGAAAAGTCCTAAATTGATAGCTGTTTGTGCAGAGAGTACGTGCGCTAGAGGTTCTTTTTATTCGAAAAATGACCTTACCTATCACCCAAAAATACACAGCAAAAACAGGAGAGCACTGTCTTTTTTATCAGGGGGTTAAAAACCGGACTAAATGTCCGGCAAAATCCCCAAATGAACCACCCCCTCACCACCCAAGACGACTCGGCCGCGCTGGTCTACCTCGCCGCCGCCCGCCAGCACCACTCCCAAGCTGCCATTGCCAAGCACCTAGGCGTCAGCGAAAGGCAAGTTCGCCGCTGGGAGGTGCGTGAATCGCAGCCGCCCCAGTACGTTGGCATGGCGTTGCAACGGCTACTGCCCTTTCAGCCCAGCCACAACCCCGACGCAGACTTCAAATTCATCGACCTCTTTGCCGGCATTGGCGGTATCCGCCTCGCGTTTGAGGGCATCCGGGGTGAATGCGTATTCACCAGCGAATGGGACAGCTACGCCCAGCGCACCTACATGGCCAACTTTGGCGGGCAGCACCCCATCCACGGCGACATCACCCAGATCAATGCCGCTGACATCCCCGACCACGACGTACTGCTGGGCGGCTTCCCCTGCCAGCCGTTCTCCATAGCGGGCGTGTCCAAAAAGAACGCCTTGGGCCGCGCCCACGGCTTTGCCGATGAAACGCAGGGCACGCTGTTCTTTGACGTGGCCCGCATCATTGCCGCTAAGCGCCCTAAAGCCTTCATGCTGGAAAACGTCAAAAACCTCCAGTCCCATGACAAAGGCCGCACGTTTGAAGTCATCTTGCGCACCCTGCGCGACGAGCTGGGCTACCAGGTTTTTCACAAAGTGATCGACGGCGCCCACTTTGTGCCCCAGCACCGCGAACGCATCATCATCGTGGGCTTCCGCGAACCCACCCCCTTCGACTGGGGCATGGTGGACCTGCCCCCCAAGGGCGCACACACACTGGCCGAAGTGCTGCACAAAAAGACCGCCGAGCCCGCACTGGCAGCCGACGGCAGCAACTTCTACGACCACACCAAGCACCAAGTTCTCGACAAATACACCCTGACCGACAACCTCTGGCAGTACCTGCAAAACTATAAAAAGAAGCACCAAGCGGCGGGCAACGGCTTTGGTTTTGGGCTGGTTACGCCAGAGAGCGTCACCCGCACCCTGTCAGCCCGCTACTACAAAGACGGTTCTGAGATTCTGTTCAGCCAAGGCCCCAAAAAGAACCCCCGCCGCCTCACCCCGCGGGAATGTGCGCGGCTGATGGGGTTTCCGGATACGTTCAAGATTCCGGTGTCAGATACGCGGGCCTACCAGCTTTTTGCCGATGCGGCGGTCGTCCCGATGGTGCAGGCCGTCGGTAAACTGATTGCCTCACTCATTTCCCCCAAGGAATCGGCCCGGGCGGCCCCACCCGCCATCGTGCCGAAAAACATCATGGCAACAGGACGTTGGACCCAAGAGCAAATCAAGCTGGCTTTCCACTTGTATTGCCAAATTCCGTATGGGCGCATCCACGGGCGCAATCCAGAAATCATCGTCTTGGCCAAAGTCATCGGACGTACCTCCGACGCAGTGGCGATGAAGATGCTCAACATTGCCAGCATCGACCCGGCCATCACCAACACCGGACGTGTAGGGCTGGGTAATGCATCTGCCTTAGACCGTGCGGTGTGGGATGAATTCAACGCAGACTGGGAGCGTTTAGCGGTGGAATGCCAACTGCTGCGCCAGCAACTAGCCCCCACTGCCGTGGCAGATTTTGAAACCGAAGATGCAGCGTTATTGCCTGAAGATTTCACAGGCGAAACCCGGCAGGTTTTGACCACCCAGCGCATCAAACAGCACTTCTTTCGCCGCGCCGTCCTCAGTAGCTACCGGGGGCGATGCTGCATGTCGGGCCTGTCAGACACCCGCTTACTGATCGCCAGCCACATCGTGCCGTGGAGCAGTGACAAGGCAAATCGGCTGAATCCGCGCAATGGGCTGTGCTTGTCGGCCATCCACGATCGGGCGTTCGATAAGGGACTAATGACACTTTCTGACGATTTGAAAATCGTCATCTCTGAAGATTTGCAGCGCAGCGATGATGTATTTATTAAGGAGGTTTTGATGCCATTGCATGGGCAAACAATTGAATCACCAGAGCGCTTTGCTCCACGGCTAGAGTTTTTAGCGTGGCATCGGAGTTCAATATTTGTGGACAACCAAAAGTAGCCGCCATGAAATGGGAATTTCCACCAGACACCGTTTATCAAGGCATGACCGAACAACCGGACACTTGCCATACGTGTGGGTCAAGATTGATGTTGCTTGAAATAACTCATATTGACTTTGAGCAGGTCTTTGTTTGCGAATGCCTAGAGTGCCAACGCATCATTCCAGTTGTTGAACCTCACTATGAGACTGCTCGGCAATAGTCCTAAAAGCATAGCTACCAGCGCAGGTGCAATATGCGCCAGATGCCGATTTGGCTTAAAAATTTTTCAGGAGACACACCATGTTCAAAGGCATTCTGGTTACCAAAGACGACACCGGCACCCACGCCACCCTGCAAGACATTGGCGATGCGCAACTCAGCGATGGCGATGTCACCGTGCGCGTCGAATGGTCCACCCTGAATTACAAAGACGGCCTGGCCCTCACCGGCGCGTCGCCCGTGGTGCGGCGTTTTCCCTTGGTGCCGGGCATCGACTTCTGCGGTACGGTGTCGCACAGCGCGCACGCTGCCTGGAAGCCGGGCGACCAGGTAATTTTGAACGGCTGGGGCGTGGGCGAAAGCCACAACGGCGGGCTGGCCCAGCAGGCCCGCGTGCCGGGCGACTGGCTGGTGGCCCTGCCCCCGGCCTTCAGCACGCGCCAGGCGATGGCCATTGGCACGGCGGGCTACACCGCCATGCTGTGTGTGTTGGCGCTGGAAAAGCACGGCATCCGCCCGGCGGACGGCGAGATTTTGGTCACCGGGGCCAACGGAGGCGTCGGCAGCATTGCCATCGCCTTGCTGGCCAAGTTGGGCTACAGCGTGGTGGCCAGCACCGGCCGCCCGGCCGAGGCGGATTACCTGCGCGCGCTGGGCGCCCGCAGCATCATCGACCGGGCCGAACTCAGTGCCCCCGGCAAACCGCTGGGCAAAGAGCGCTGGGCCGGGGTGGTCGATGCCGTGGGCAGCCACACTCTCGCCAACGCCTGCGCCACCACGCAGCGTGGCGGTGCGGTGGCTGCGTGTGGATTGGCGGGCGGCATGGACTTTCCCGCCAGCGTGGCCCCGTTCATCCTGCGCGGTATCACGCTTTACGGCATCGACAGCGTGATGTGCCCGCTGCCTCTGCGCCAGCAAGCCTGGCAGCGCCTGGCGCAGGATTTGGATACCAGCAAACTGGAAGCCATGACCCGTGAAATCGGCCTGGATGAGGCCGTGGCCGTGGCGGCCGATTTGCTCCAGGGCCGGGTGCGCGGGCGGGTGGTGGTGGATGTGCAGCGGGCAACCCCTACTGCATAAAGCCGATGCCCCGCGATTCCCGCACCTCGGGTTTGATGCGGTGCTCGGCCTCTAGCTGCTCCATGAACTCGCCGGGGCTGAGGGCGGTGTCCAGAATCTCCATTTGGCGCTTCACCGCTGCAAAATCACCGGGGCAGAGCTGCTCCAGTTTGGCCAGCCGGACTTGCAGCACATCGGTCAGCAGCGCCATATCGCCACCTAAGGCTTCTTGCACAAACATAGTTTCGCGTTGCGCCCGCAGCAGCGGTTTGAACTGGATCTTGAAGGTAAACCGGCGTAGCGCGGCCTGGTCGATGCGGTCCAGCAAATTGGTGGTGCAGATGAAGATGCCCCGAAAGCGCTCCATGCCTTGCAGCATTTCGTTCACCTCGGTGACCTCGTAGGTGCGCTGGGCGCCGCGCCGGTCTTGCAAAAAGCTGTCGGCCTCGTCCAGCAGCAGCACGGCTTTCTCAGCCTCGGCCTCTTTGAACATGGCGGCCATTTTTTGCTCGGTTTCGCCCACGTATTTGCTCATCAGGTCGCTGGCCTGCTTGATGATCAGGGGCTGGTCCAGCGTCTTGGCGATGTGCTCGGCCAGCGCGGTTTTGCCGGTGCCGGGGGGGCCGTAAAAGCACAGCGTGCCGTGGCCGCGCGCCTTCAGGGCCTGCACGGTGCGGGGAATGTCAAAGCGGCTTTCCACGTGCAGCATGTCCAGGTTGTAGCTGGTGGCGCTGGGGCGCTGGGTGTGGTCGCTGGCGCTGTTGCCCAGGGCCCGGTCGGCGTTTTTTAGTTGCCGGTCGATCAGGCCTTCGAACGTGGTGTCGGCAGCCGGGGTGACCAGCCCGGCAAAGCGCACTGCGGTGCGGATTTGCGCCGGGGTCAGGCCCTTGCGCTCGGTGAGCTTGGCCACAAACGCGTCGCTTACGGCCACGCCCTCCAGCGTTTTGCGCACCAGGCCTTCGCGGGCACCGGGCGGGGGCGATTTCAGCTCCAGGTGGTAGGCAAAGCGGCGGCGAAAAGCCGGGTCGATCTGCTCGATGCGATTCGTCACCCACAGCGTGGGCACGCTGTTGGATTCCAAAATCTGGTTCACCCAGGCCTTGCCGCTGACCGACGCTGTGCCGGGGGCTGCCACCTGTTCGGCGCGGGCCATAAGCTGCGCAGCCTCGGAGCTGATGGGTGGAAACACGTCCTCCACCTCGTCAAACAATAGCGCGGCCTGCACGCTGCCTTTGAGGAACACCTGGGCGATTTGCAGCGAGCGGTAGCGGTCGCGCCCGGACAGGGAATTGCCGTCACGGTCGGCGTATTCCACCTCGAATAAATCCAGCCCGGCGGCCTGGGCCACCACCCGGGCCAGCTCGGTCTTGCCGGTGCCGGGCGGGCCATAGAGCAGCACGTTCACGCCCGGTTCCTTGCGTGCCACGGCGTTGCGCAGCAGGCTCACCAGCACCTGGGCGTCGTCCAGCACGTAGGTGAAGTCGCCCAAAGCCAGGGCGCTTTTGGCGGCCGGGCGGGTGAACACGGCCATCAGCTCGCTTTGGTCGCGGTACTCGCGCATCAGCACCGGGGGGAGCTTTTCGCTGACCTTCATCAGGTCGGCCAGGTCGGTGATGTTGTGCTCGGAAATCAGGTTTTCCACCAGGCCGATGCGCTCCAGCCGCGACCCGGCGCGCAGGGCCTCGCCCACGTCGGACGGGCTGACCCCGGCGACTTCGGCAATCGCGGCGTAGGCCTCGGGCGCGTTGTTCACCTTCACCTCGACCAGGATGGTGCGCAGATCGCGTTGGTAGCGGGCCAGCGTGCCGTACAGCAGCAGGGCGCGTTCGGCCTTGTTGAGTTGCAGCAGGCCGGACAGTGCGTCGATGTTTTTTTCCACCAGGGTGGACTGCTTTTTGAGGGCGTGGGTCAGCCATTCGCCGGTCACGGCCAGGGCGGAGAGCAAATCTTTGGGCTGGTCTTTGGCGTATTCGTCCAGGTAGAAGAACAAGGTGCCTTCTTCGTACGGGCCGCGCCACACGCCGTGGCGTTCGAGAAAGTCGGTGGTGTCCAGGGTGGCATGGCCGCGCCAGAATTCGTTGTCTTTGCAGCGCCGGGTGAGGAATTCGCGCAGCCGCAGCAGCACCGGTTGCGGCCACACCAAGTGCCGCCCGGCCATCGCCAGCAGGCTGTTGAGGTCGCGCCGCACATTGAACTTGGGGCCTTGGCGGGCCACCAAGGTCAACACAAAGTGCGAGCACATCAAATCCAGCACCGGCGCGGTCTTGAGGCCGGGGGACGGCACCAGCTGCGGATTCGCAGGATCGAAAACCAGACGCTTCACCATGGGTAGGCTCCTAGCAACAAGGCTCGTTCAAGATAGAGGCAAAGCCCGTCGTACCGTTTCTGCACCATAACGCAGCGGCTGGGGCATGGGAAGACCCCGTTCCCTAATATTCCCATAACACGAATGCCTCGTATTGATGAGGATTTATGCCGCACCGCCCTCTGGGCGCACAGCGGGTCTGGTGTCAATCCTGTGGGTCCTTTTCAGCGCTGCTATACGCTTAGAATGATAGACACCCAAAATCCAAGGAGTCCCCCATGTCCGCACCCCACGCCGATGACCACAGCACCGCCGATCGTGCCCCGGCCGACGCTGTCGAGGCCATCGTGCCGCTGATTCCCGTGGTGCTGCCTATCGTGGGTGGTGTGTTGATTTTCTTGCTGGCTTTTATCGCCGTTTCTATGGCCTAACTGGCCTCTAGCGCTTGTGCAGCATGCGCAAGCAGCTATTGATTAAATAGCGTCACGTCCCCACGCAGGGCTGGCGCAAAGTTCTTTGCAACGAAGAACGCGTCTTTTCTTTTCATCCCCTCTTTTCTCCATTTGCTGCGCTTTTGATAGCTGCTGGCGCTGTTTGCCTGTGCGGTTACGCCCTTTTTCTCTTGAAATACAGTTATGCATATAGTCATGCAATTTTTGCATGTTAGTTACGTGTAATCGCTTTGTAACTTGGCAGTGCGTCTCTAAAATTGGCATCCCAGCCCTCCGAGGTTGCAAAGCCGTTTTCTGAAAAGGCCGCTCGCAGTGCCCACCGCACGAAGCCCTCTTTTGAAAAGACGACCGGACTTACGCAGGGTCTCTGTACGCCCAGAGGGCCGTGCAGAGGGCGCTGCGTAATCCGTCAAAGATTTACAACTCAGGAGCTCCCCCGATGAACGCACGCACCTTGCCAGGCCTGGCCCATACCGCGCCCGCCTACGTCACCAACACCCGGCTGCTGGCCTGGGTGGCCGACATGGCCGCACTCACCCAGCCCGATGCCATTTACTGGTGTGACGGCAGCGCTGACGAATACGCCCGCCTGTGCCAGCAATTGGTGGCGGCCGGTACGTTCAGGCAGCTCAATCCGGCCAAGCGCCCCAACTCCTTTCTGGCCTGTAGCGACCCGAGCGACGTGGCCCGGGTCGAAGACCGCACCTACATCTGTTCCGACAAAAAAGAAGACGCAGGCCCGACCAACAACTGGATGGAACCCGCCGAGATGCGCGCCACCCTGAACCCGCTGTTTGCCGGTTGCATGCGCGGCCGCACCCTGTACGTGGTGCCGTTCAGCATGGGCCCGCTGGGTTCGCCCATCGCCCACATTGGCGTGGAGCTGTCGGACAGCCCGTACGTGGCCGTCAACATGCGCACCATGACCCGCATGGGCAAAGCGGTGATCGACCTGCTGGGCACCGATGGTGCTTTTGTGCCCTGCGTGCACACCGTGGGGGCGCCCTTGGCGGCGGGCCAGGCGGATGTGAAATGGCCTTGCAACAAGACCAAGTACATCGTGCACTTCCCCAAAACACGCGAAATCTGGTCTTACGGCTCCGGCTACGGCGGCAACGCCTTGCTGGGCAAGAAGTGCTTTGCACTGCGCATTGCCTCCAACATGGGCCGTGACGAGGGTTGGCTGGCCGAGCACATGCTGATTCTGGGCGTGACCAACCCCCAAGGCAAAAAATACCACGTGGCAGCGGCCTTCCCAAGCGCTTGCGGCAAGACCAACTTCTCCATGCTGGTGCCGCCCGCTGGTTTCCACGGCTGGAAGGTCACCACCATTGGTGACGACATCGCCTGGATCAAGCCCGGTGCCGATGGTCGCCTGTACGCCATCAACCCCGAAGCCGGTTACTTTGGTGTGGCCCCCGGCACCAACTACCACACCAACCCGAACTGCATGGCCAGCCTGGACAAGGACGTGATCTTCACCAATGTGGCGCTGACCGACGACGGCGACGTGTGGTGGGAAGGCATGGAAAAAGACACCGGCAGCCTGCCCGACCACCTGATCGACTGGCAAGGTAACGACTGGACCCCCGCCATCGCCCGCGCCACCGGTGCCAAAGCGGCCCACCCCAACTCGCGCTTTACCGTGGCCGCCACCAACAACCCGGCGCTCGACGATGCCTGGGACGATGCTGCTGGTGTGCCGATTGACGCGTTCATCTTCGGTGGCCGCCGCTCCACCACCGTGCCGCTGGTGACCGAAGCCCGCTCCTGGACCGAAGGTGTGTACATGGCCGCCACGATGGGTTCTGAGACCACCGCCGCCGCTGCGGGTCAAATGGGCGTGGTGCGCCGTGACCCGTTCGCTATGCTGCCTTTCATGGGCTACAACATGAGCGACTATTTTCAGCATTGGCTGAACATGGGCGAGAAGATGGCCACATCGGGCACCAAGCCGCCCGCCATCTTCTGCACCAACTGGTTCCGCAAGGGTGCCGACGGCCAGTTTGTGTGGCCCGGCTATGGCGAAAACATGCGCGTGTTGAAGTGGATGATTGACCGCCTCGAAGGCGAGGCCGCTGGCCAGGAAAACATCTTCGGCATCAGCCCCACCTATGGCGAGCTGAACTGGACCGGGCTGGATTTCACCTCCGACCAGTTCGACACCGTGACCCACATCGACAAAGCCGCCTGGCAGCAAGAATTGGTGCTGCACACCGAGCTGTTCACGCAGCTGGCCTACCACCTGCCCCAGGCGCTGGTAGACACCAAGGAAGCTCTCGAAAAACGGCTTGCCGCATAAGTCATAAGGCATAACGCATAACGTAGCGCGCAACAAAAAGCCCCGCCCATCTTTGCGATGGGCGGGGCTTTTTTTCGAGCCGGGATATATCTGGGCGCTTAGATGTTGGCGCCTACACGGTAGCTGGCGGCGTTGTAGGCCTGTGCATCCAACAGGTCAAAAGCCCGCAGCATGGCGCGACCCAGACGGTTGGCTTTCGGCTTTTCAGCCACTGCGCTGGCGGCAATGTCGGCCTGCTCGGCGCGGCCCATCGCGACTTGCAGGTCGGCCATGATGCGGGGGTCGCTCAGGGCGGTGGCCCACAGGCGCTTGTCGGCACGGGCACGGGCTTCGCGCAGCGACCAGGCATCGAGTGCCTTGACCACACGGCTGGCCATGCTGCGGGCGCTGCCAGCAAACAATGCGATGGCGGCAAAGCCGACCGCCCAGACGATGACCCAAGCCATCAGCAAATGGTCTTCGGCCCAGGTATCGACCAACTGGTCTGCGGCGACCACCAGTGCGGACACCACGGCTGCGAGCAGCATGGTGGCCAGGCCACGGGTGGAATCAAAATTCTGGTACAGCCCACGTGCTGCCGTGGCAACCGCTTCAGCGCGTACTACGCCGGGATGTTCGGTAAGAAGGCTGGGGTTGATAAAGCTGGTCATGGTAATTTCCTTTTAGAACAATGCGTTCTGGACGGGATCGCCTTGAACGCAAACGGATCTTAGGGTTTGCACTAGTATTTTCTAAATTTATCTTTGTGATGATCTACATTCACATCCGTGATGAGTCGATGCAAAGAAGGCCAGAAATAGCACGACCGTGCCGCATCCAAAACGTCCATGTTTCTGAAAAATAAATGCCAAATAAGGGTTTTGATAAGAATATATAAGCGCAGACAGCTATTAAAAATATAGCGGAACTAATTGGCAATATAGCTATACCGTTTTAGACTGTCTGTTTTTAGGGTTTACCCTTGTTTTCTATTTTTCAGATTTAGACCGCAGGCTCTATGTATCTATTTGGCAACAAACACGGTTTTATTTTTACAAAACCCTTGCCGCCCCCACCATGAACCCACCCAATTTCCGCACTTTTGACCTGAATCTGCTGCGCGTATTTGACGAAGTCATGGCCGAACGCAGCTTGACCCGTGCCGCGCAGAACCTGTCGATCACCCAGCCCGCCGTTAGCAACTCCCTGCGCCGTCTGCGCGACAGCCTGGGCGACGAGCTGGTGCGCCGCGTTGGTCCCAGTATGGAGCCCACGCCGCGTGCGCTGGCCCTGTGGCCGACGGTGCGTGAATCTTTGCGGCAGTTGCAAAGCTCGCTGGCCCCCAGCGCCTTCGCTCCGGCCGATGCCGACGACAGCTTTGTACTGGCTATGGCCGATGCCACGGCCGCCGAACTGCTGCCCGGCCTGCTGCGCATTCTGGAGGCGGAGGCCCCCGGCGTGTCTTTGCACGTGGTGCCGCTGGCCTCGCGCGACCCGCGCAAACTGCTGGAGGACGAATCCCTGGACCTGGCCGTGGGCTTCTTCCCCGCCGTGCTGGCCGATCTGGCTGCGCGTGCGCAGGTGGGCAAAGGCATTCCGTACGCACATCTGCGCTTGTACGACGGCCACTACGTCTGTGCCATGCGGCGCGGCCATCCGCTGGCGGCGGGGGGGCTTACGCTGGACCAGTTTTGCGCGGCGCGGCACATGCTGGTCAGCTTTGCGGGGCGGTCATTTGGGTTTATTGACGAAGCACTGGCGCTGATCCAGCGTAAGCGCCGGGTGGTGATGACCGTGAACCAGTTTTTTACAGCGGGCTATATCGCCGCCCAGACCGATCTGCTGACCGTGCTGCCGCAGCATTTCGCCCAAGTCATTAGCACGGCCAATGCGCTGGAGCAGCGGGCGTTGCCATTTGAGGTGCCTGCGGTCCATGTCGATGCGCTGTGGCACCGCCGCATGGAAAGTAGCCCGGCGCACCTGTGGCTGCGCCAAGCCGTAACGCGTGCGGCTACCAAGGCCTACGCACCGGGAGACATGGGCGGGTGATTAGCGGGTGACGCTCAAAATCATCTTTGCCGCATCGCGCAGCTCGGCCGACTGGCGGGGGTCGCGGCCGGCACAGGCATCTGCGCGTTGCATCAGACTTTGCGCCAAGCTGCCGGTATCTGGGCCTTGCTGGGCTGCGCGTGCCAGGCGGCGGGCATGGGTCACGGCGAAAAATTGAACAAATAAACTAAACATAAGAACACCATTCCCCGAGGGGTCACATTGCGATAGGGTTAGATTAAGGGTTATCCCTAGGTTTGCAAGCCCTGAACCATGCACGAAACGCATAACTTCGTGCATTCACGCCTCAGATCGGCGATTCGTGACTTTTTACGCACCAAAATAGCGCCCCCACACCGATACCCATGAAGATCCAACTCCTCTCCGACCTGCACCTCGAAGTGCACCCGCACTTTGTTCCCACCCCTGCGCCAGGGGCCGACGTGCTGGTGCTGGCGGGCGATATCGGCTCCTACCAGGCTGGTTCGCAGCTGGCCGATGCCGACTTTGGCCTGGCCCGTTTCTCGCCCCTGCCGCCCTCTGCGGGTGGTGCAGGCTGGCCCACGCCGGTGCTGTTTGTGCCTGGCAACCATGAATACGACGGGCAAGATTTCGATGCAGCCCATATTCGCCTGCGCGCCACCTGCGAGCGGCTGGGCCTCATCTGGCTGGAGCGCGAAGTGGTGGAGCTGCTGGGCACGCGCTTCATCGGCACTACGCTGTGGAGCGACTTCGATGCCCTTGGCCCGCTGGCTGACGACAGCGCCGCCACTCTGGGCCAGCAGCTGAAGGCACGCGACAAGGCCTTTCGCGCTGCCAACTACTATTTAAAGAAGAACAGCGCCAACCGCCATGGCCTGCCGATGCTGGCCGACGGCATCCGCGCGCAGGCCCTCGTCTGCCAGCAATGGCTGCGCAGCGCCCTGGCCGTGCCGCATGCCGGCAACACCGTCGTGGTGACCCACTTCGCCCCCAGCCTACACAGCGCCGACCCGCGCTACGGCCGAACCCCCGGCACCGCCGGGTTCTGCAACGCGCTGGACGACTTGCTGCCCCAGGCCCAGCTCTGGCTGCACGGCCATTTGCACGCCCCCAGCGACTACACCCAGCAAGGCTGCCGGGTGGTGGCAAATCCGCTGGGCTATGCGCGCAAGAACGAGCAAGTGGGGTTTCTGGCGGGGCAGTGCATTACGTTGGCATAGATAAAAAATAGCAGTCAAAACTGGCTTGAAATAGGGCTGGTGATGCTGGTAGACAAAGCCTTTAAACTTGCCCGGCTATGACCTATGCCGACCACAACAACCAGGTGCTGCGCCCCCAAGGCGCGTTCACGCCGCTCGTTTTAGACCTGTTTGCAGGCTGCGGCGGTCTGGCTTTGGGGTTTGAGGCGCAAGGTTTTGAAACGCTGGGTTTTGAGATGGATGCCGATTGCTGCGCCACCTACCGCCACAACCTGCACGGGGACTGCAAGCACGTCAAACTCGACGCGCACACTGTGTTCCCTAAAGCGCAGGTGGTAATTGGCGGGCCGCCGTGCCAGCCGTTTAGCGTGGGTGGCCACCAAAATGGCATCCGCGATGCCCGCGACGGCTTTCCGGCTTTTATCTCGGCAGTGGAACAGGCCCAGCCCGACATCTGGATGTTTGAGAACGTCCGGGGGCTGATGTACCGCAACAAAGACTATCTGGAAGCCATCATTGCCGAGCTGGAAGGCTTGGGCTACGTGGTGGAATTCAAGCTGATCAACGCCGTACACCACGGTGTGCCGCAAAACCGCGAGCGGGTCATTGTGGTGGGCCACCGGGGTGCCTTTCACTACCCTCTGGCCCAACCCAGCCGCGTCACAGCGGGGGCGGCTCTGGCCGAGCTGGCCACACAAGTCCATGCCAACTCCAAGTTTCTGACCGAAAGCATGGATACCTATGTCGCCAAGTACGAAAAAGCCTCCAGCTGCATCACCCCGCGCGACTTGCATCTGGACCGGCCCGCCCGCACCGTCACCTGCCGCAATCTGGCCGGTGCAACCGGTGACATGCACCGCGTCAAGCTCCCCGATGGCCGCAGACGCAGGCTTACCGTGCGCGAGGCCGCACGCTTGCAAAGCTTCCCAGACCATTTTGAGTTTCAAGGCAGCGACACCAGCATGTACACCCAGATTGGCAACGCCGTGCCGCCGCTGCTGGCCTACGCCATCGCAGGCAGCTTTCGGGACTATCTGGCGTCACCCGAGCGGCTGGATGCGCAGGGCATCCAAAGCCGCCGCCATCCGGCACAACTGAGTCTTATCTGATTTCATGGCAACACCCCAAAGCATTCCATCCCTGGTCGCAGAGGCCTTGCAAGTTTTAGAAGCCCTCGGCGTTCCACTGGATGGGTTGACAGTGAGGCGCAAAGAAAAGATGGCTAAAGCTTTTCTGGCCGTGGCGGGACTCCAGCCTGGCGTTCCGTGGCGAAATGCCAAGGGCACCGGTGACCACCACCCTTTGCAGTCGCGCCAAATCATCAAATGGATGAACACCCACTTGGATGAAAACATTGCAGACAGCTCGTATGACGATATCCGGCGCAAGGATTTGGTGTTGCCCGTAGAGGCGCTGATCGTCCAAAACAGTGCGAAGAATCCCGATGCGAACACCAATGACGGCACGCGTGGTTTTGCGGTGTCGCCGATTGCTGTGCAGGTGATTCGACAGTTCGGCACGTCGGGCTGGGCAGCTGCGCTCAAAGTGTTTTTACATGGGCGCACCAGCTTGGCGGTTGAATTACAACGCAACCGCGATTTGGCGCGTGTGCCCGTGCAAATCTCTGCCGGTGTTGCACTGCACTTCAGCCCTGGCAGCCACAACCTGCTGCAAAAAGCCGTCATTGAAAGCTTCCTGCCGATCTTTGGCTACGGCGCCCAGGTTTTGTATGTGGGCGACACCGCGAACAAGAGCCTGCATATTGACCAAGCGGGCCTTGCTGCGTTGCAGTTTTTTGAACTGGCGCACGATAAATTGCCGGATGTGGTGGCCTATTCGCCCAGCAAAAATTGGCTGTATCTGATTGAAGCTGTGACCAGCGCCAACCCCATTACCGAAATGCGCCGCAGAACCTTGCTGGCATTGACGGCAGACTGCACTGCCGAGGTGATCTTCATCACGGCCTTTCCTGACCGCAGTATTTACCGAAAATTCGCCAAAGATATTGCCTGGGAAACCGAGGTCTGGATTGCCGATGCGCCCGAGCACATGATCCACCTGAACGGCCATAAATTTCTGGGGCCGCATACATCGCACGGCTCAGATGTATCGCATTCTTAGTGCTATTTAATTGAGCCACTTGCACAATTCTGCGGATGACCAAGCGGCCAATGTGCCAGCGACAAAAATCAAGACGAAGCGAAGGGATTTAGCGGGTTGCGTGGTTGAGGTGCATCGAAAGCCATGT
>NZ_JBWMAU010000028.1:0-35667 GCF_056521445.1 Rhodoferax sp. LB1P47
TCTTGGTAAACCAGATGATGTCACTTCCCAGTGGCTGCGCCTACACCTTCACCCTCAAAAATTCGACTCCCAATCGACAGGAAATTACATCTTTGAGTGGTTGTGCAAGTGGCTCTAATTAATAGCTTCTAGCGCACACTCCATATGCGCTATCGGGCATTTAGCCCCTCAAAACAGGTGCCCAGCACCCAGTCCAGTATCTGCGCGTCGCTGTACTGGCCGCTGGCTTGCAGGAAGCCCAGCACCGGGTCGCAGGCGCGGGCGAACAGGGTGTAGAGCACGGCGATGGCCGGGAGCTGTGGATTGATTTGGCCGGCTTTTTGTGCGGCCTGGATCCAGCCGCCCAGCTGGTCGCTCACGCCCACCAGCGCATCCAGGTAGGCGGCATTGCCCATCAAGTTGGCCCGCAGGGTGGAATTTTGGCTGGGCAGAGACGGCATTTCGCCCGCCAGTTGCACCTCCATCGCCCAGCGCACTGTGGCTTTGAGCTGGTCTAGCGGCGGGGCATCGGCGGGCAGGCTGTTGAGGTGGGCCTGGGTGCGGTGCAGCACACGCACCATGGCGGCGGCGGCCAGGTCTTCTTTGCTGGGGAAGTGTTTGTACAGGCTGGCCTTGGCAATGCCCACGCCCTGGGCCACTTCGTCCACCGTCATGGCCTCGAAGCCTTTTTCGGCCAGCAGGCGGTTGACGGTTTGCACGATGGCTTCTTCGCGTGCAGCCAGCATCTGCTGCTTGAAGGAGATCTGGGGGGCTTTGGCGGGGGCGGGAGATGACATGCCGCCATTCTAGCCCGGTCTGTTTTAAAAAACAGTAGGCGGCTATTTTGCTACTGACAAGTCGCAAATGTGGTGTTTGTGGTGGCTTGCCAATATTCTATATTTCAACCGGAAATTAATTTTACGCGATGAGAATATGGGTTTCATTGGAAAACAAGGTCTTTATATTTTGATATATATCCGCAGGGTACGTCTGCGTAGATATGTGTGAAGCAATGTAAACAGACTGGTATTTGTGCCGTTTATTAAAAATGAAACTTTTGCTTACGTGGGAAAATTTATTTGTTCTCACCATCTATTTAATTGAATTAACCCGAAGGATTACCATGAAAGTTAATGGCTCAGCCTCCCCTAGCAGCAAGGCGGTACTGGCATCGGCGATTGCGGCTAAAAAACCCCAGGCCAGCGCGTGTGATTCCACCGTCAAGGCATTTGCACCTCTTGCGGCATCGGCCCTTGCCGCATCGACCGGCGTGGCCCAGGCTTCGGCAATTGCCAAGGTGGTCAGCAGTGTGGGAAGTGAAATCAAGGACGTGGCCAACGATACGATGGCTTTGGCCACCAGCGGTGTCAATGAACTGAAGTCTGCCTATAACAGCGTAAGCAATGGCGTGTCCACGGTGGCTGGCGGGGTGGGAACGGCGGCTTCGGCGATTGGTAACTATGCCGCTGCGGGTGTTTCCGCCGGGGTGCAGGCTATTACTGCGTTGGTTTGAATATCCAGACTCGAAAATATGGTTTGGATGTTAAAAATGCTTAAATCCTATTGCCGTATTTTTGTGGTTGTTGGATTTTCATTTCTGCAAGCTGCGTGCTCTTTGTTTTCACCGGTTCCTGTTTGGGAATTGGTGAAGGTTTCTGGTATTGCGGCTAGTTCCGTGATTTCTGTTGGGCCCAGTAAAGCACGGGATACGGTCTACCATATCCATCCAACATTCAATAAAGTCTGCATTGTTTTTAATCCGGAATCGCAAGCCAGTGAAATACTCCCTGCGATGCAGTCGGAATTGCGCCTGCACCAGATTGAAAGTCGTATTTATGAAGCTGGCACTGGTTTAAATGCCTGTGATATATGGTTGCATTATGAGGCGGGTATTGAGTGGGCGATTCCGCCATTCACCAGTGAATATAAAACCTATCTCACCACCGCCACCCTGACCTTGCGGGCCAAGGGCGGCAAGGTTTTGTCGCGCAGCAGTTATGCACTGGACCCGGTCTACGGCATGGGCAAGTGGTCGTCTACCCGCAGCAAGATCGCCCCCGTTGTGACGGCCATCGTCACCGGATTTGAGAACTGAATATGAAAGTCCTTATGACACACACCATTGCACGCTGCTTACTCGCCTTGCTGCTGGGTTCCCTGGTGGCTTGCGCCAGCGACAGCATCATTCCGCCGCCGGTACGGGCCAACCCTTTGCCTCGGCCCACAGACATCGAGCCGGTGGCCACCGGTGCCATATTCCAGCAAAACATGACCACTGGGTCGCTGTTTTCAGACCGCCGCAAGCCGCGCAAAATTGGCGATGCCCTGAAGATCGATATCGCCGAAGCCATGAGCGCCAGCAGCGTGACCAACAGCGACCTGAGCCGCGCCAGCACCTTGGCCTCCAAGGGGCCGGGCTCGGAATCCAACTCTTTGGGCAGCATTTTGAAAGGCATCATGAATATTGATGCCAGCGCCTCGGGCAGCGACACCTACAAGGGCAAGGGCAACACGGACAGTAGCAACAAGTTTCAGGGCCGCCTGGCTGCGTCGGTCATCAATGTGCTGTCTAACGGCTACCTGGTGGTGGCGGGCGAGCGCAGCATTGCTTTCAACAACGGTGTCAGCACCATGCGCTTTTCCGGGGTGGTGAACCCGATCGACATCACCTCGGGCAATGTGGTGGCATCGAGCGATGTGGTGGATGCGCGGCTGGAGGTCGTGGGCAAGGGCGACGCGAACGACACGGCCTCGCGCTCGTGGATACAGCACATTCTGGCCAAGAGCCTATCGTTCTGGTAACCCCCCAGGCTACAGCGCAAGCGCTTTTCGCCCCCCCTGCTGGGGGCAACAGCAGCAGCTTGGCAGAGCCAGTTCTGCGCTGTTTCTGGTGGGCGTGCGTTCTGCCGGTTAGCGCTGCTCTGATAAGGCAAGCATCGCCGCTTGGGTTAGCGCGGCGCTCAGGGTGTCCAGCACTTCGGACTGCAAGTTCCAGCAGTGCCAGAACAGCTGGATGTGCAGGGCCTGGCTGGGCGCTAGCTGCACCAGGGCACCGCTGTCGATCAGGCTGCGTGCCAACAGCTCGGGCACTACGCTGACACCCCAACCGGCCAGCACGGCACGCACCTGGCCTTCGGAGCTGGGCACAAACAGCTGGCGCAGGGCTACCCGCTTCAGGCCAAACGCCTGGCTGACGAATTCGCGCTGCATGTCGTCTTTGCGGTTGAAGGCCACAAACGGCACGCTGCGAAAGTTGTGCGCCGTTAGGCCCTGGGGCAGGTGTTGGCGGGCGTAGTCGGCCTGGGCCACGGCGATGTAGCGCATCGCGCCTAGCGGCACCACTTTGCAGCCGCGCAGGGCCTGGCGCAAGGTGGTGACGCAGCCCATCACCTGGCCTTCGCGCAGCCATTCCTGGGTGAAATCCTGGTCGTCGGTGATGATTTCCAGCGGCAGGCCCTGCGCCACCACGGCTTGCAGCGCGCCCATCGCCCAGGTGGCGATGCTGTCGGCGTTGATGGCAATCGACACCCGTTCTTCGTCGCGTGCGCCACCCATGACACTGGGGGCCAGCTCCTGCATGTCGCGCTCCAGGTCGGCGCGCAGCAGGCGCAACTGCTTGGTGTGTTTGATCAGCAAATGCCCCGCCGCCGTGGGTTTGAGCGGGCGGCTGCGCACCACCAGCACCGTGCCCGCCTGCGCCTCCAGCGAGCGCAGGCGCTGCGATACCGCCGACTGGGTGATGTTGAGCCGCTGGGCGGCGCGCTCAAAACCGCCCTCTTCTACGATGGCGGCAAGGCATTCGAGGGCGTCGGGATCAAAGGTACTCATGCCCGAAATTTACCCTGTGTTGCGCAGGCCGCTGAAACCATTGGTGTACCGGGCCAAGGTCAGGCCCTCCATGCTGATCTCTGGCGTGCGGTTCGACAGCACATCGGCCATCACCCGCCCCGTGCCGGCGGCCATAGTCCAGCCCAGCGTGCCGTGGCCGGTGGACAGGTGCAGGTTGGGGTAGGGCGTGCCGCCCAGCACGGGCGTGCCGTCGGGGGTCATGGGGCGCAGACCGGTCCAGAAAGTGGCTTGGGAGGTGTCGCCGCCCTGGGGGAACAGGTCGGTGACCACGTGGTTCAGGGTGTTGCGGCGCTCCTCGTGCAATTCCAGGCTGTAGCCCGCCAGCTCGGCCGTGCCGCCCACGCGGATGCGGTCGCCCAGGCGCGTCACGGCCACTTTGTGGGTTTCGTCCATCACGGTGGATTCGGGCGCGCAGGCGGCGTTGGTGATGGGCACGGTGATCGAATAGCCCTTGACCGGGTACACCGGCAGGTGGAAGCCCAGTGGTTTGAGCAGGATGGGCGAATAGCTGCCCAGTGCGACCAAATAGTTGTCGGCGGTGAGCAGGCCGGCACTGGTGTGTACGCCGGTGATCTGCTTGCCGTCCGCCGCGATGCGGTCGATCTGCACGCCGTAGCGAAACTCCACGCCCAGCGCCTCGGCCATTTTGGCCAGGGCGTTGGTGAACTTGAAGCAGTCGCCGGTTTCATCGCCCGGCAGGCGCAGCGCACCCACAAACTTCTCTTTCACCAGCGCCAGCGCGGGCTCGTATTGCAGATAGGCCTCGCGGTCTAGCAGCTGAAACGGCACTTTGTATTGTTTGAGAATGTCGATGTCTTTGGCCGTGCCGTCGAGCTGCTTCTGGGTGCGAAAGAGTTGCAGCGTGCCCTGGCTGCGGTCGTCATAGGCAATGCCGGTATCGGCGCGCAGCTGCACCAGGCAGTCGCGGCTGTATTCGGCCAGCCGCACCATGCGGCCCTTATTGATTTGGTAGCGCGCCTCGGTGCAGTTGCGCAGCATTTGTGCGCCCCAGCGCCACATGGCGGGGTCGAGCAGCGGGCGGATCACCAGCGGGCTGTGCGGCATCAGCATCCACTGGATGGCTTTGCGCGGCACGCCCGGCCCGGCCCAGGGCGACGAATACCCCGGCGACACCTCGCCCGCATTGCCAAAGCTGGTTTCCAGCGCCGGGCCGGGCTGGCGGTCGATAACGGTCACCTGGTGGCCCGCTTTGGCCAGGTAATACGCGGTGCAGGTGCCAATCACCCCACTGCCCAAGATCAATACTTTCATGCGTCGCTCCCTGGC
Source organism: Rhodoferax sp. LB1P47 (assembly GCF_056521445.1). Lineage (NCBI taxonomy): Bacteria > Pseudomonadati > Pseudomonadota > Betaproteobacteria > Burkholderiales > Comamonadaceae > Rhodoferax > Rhodoferax sp. LB1P47. Next base: position 5,116 of record NZ_JBWMAU010000028.1, read on the forward strand.
CCACAGGCCGTGATACGTTGCAATATAAGTTGGTCTAATTTATTAAGCTATTGGTTATAAGAAACTCTAATTCAGAATTAGGGGGGATTGTCTTGCCTGCCTTGAAACCTAGGGCTAAAAATTTATAAGAAATAGGCCGCTAGCGCATATATAACCTGCGTCAGAAGCTATCTATTACATAGCAAAAAGCCCGCACATACTAAGACCGCCTCAGCCACCGCGTGGCTGCTGGATCTTGCGCACCAGGGCGGTGGTGGAGTAGCCATCCACAAACGGAATCGCCAGCGCCGTGCCGCCGTAGGCCTGCACCACCGCCGTCTCGGCCAGTTTTTGCATGTCGTAGTCGCCGCCCTTGACCAGGATGTCGGGGCGCAGTTCGGTGATGAGTTCCAGCGGCGTGTCCTCGTCAAACCAGGTGACCAGGCTGACCGATTCCAGTGCGGCCATCAGCACCGCGCGGTCGTTTTCTGCGTTCAGCGGGCGGTCCGGGCCCTTGCCCAGGCGGCGGGCCGAGGCATCGCTGTTCAGTGCCACCACCAGGCTGCCACCCAGCGACCGGGCCTGGGCCAGGTAGGTGGCGTGGCCCCGGTGCAGGATGTCGAACACCCCGTTGGTAAACACCCAGGGGCGGGGCAGGTGGGCGAGCTGGGCGGAGGCGTCGGCGCGAAGGCAGATTTTGGCCAGAAAGGCCGGTGGGGCGATGGTGTCGGTCATGGGCAAATGCTAGCAGGCCGCTAGCAGGCGACAGCGGGCCGTTGAACTGATACGCTCGCCCACCATGAACCTTATTGCCGTTGACACTTCCACCCTGCGACTGGGGCAACCGTTGCCATTTGCCTTGCGCAACGAGCAGGGCGTGCTGCTGGCGCACAAGGGCTACATCATCACCAACCGCGAGGAGATCGCGTACTGGACTTCGCGCGGCATGACCCTGTGCGTGGACGTGGATGCCGCCGACAACCACCGCGCCTATGTGGGCAAACTGTACGACCTGGTGCGCACCGACACCGCGCTGGGCGAGATTGCCGATATGCAGCTGTCCGTATCTGACCTGGCCAAGGCCACAGCCACCGAGACCGCCACCATTCCCGACTGGACGGCACTGCAAATCCGCGCCAACGGCCTGCTGCGTGACCCGCAAGGCGACCAGTTTTTGCTGCGGCTGGAAAAGCTCTACACCGAGCTGCACAGCCTGGTGGAAAACCACCCGGATGCCACGCTATGCGCGCTGATGCATTTGTCGGCTACCGAAGTGCGCATGTACAGCGCCACCCACGCCATGCTGGTCTACGTGGTGTGCAGCCTGGCCGCACGCGAGGTGCTGAATTGGCCCCCCGACCAAGATGCCACGATGGGCAAGGCCGCCTTGACCATGAATATCGCCATGACCGCGCTGCAAGACGAGCTGACCCAGCAAAACCAGCCCCTGACCGCCAAGCAGATTGAGATGGTGGAGCAGCATGCGCAGCGCGGCTTCAGCATGCTGGTGGCGATGGGGGTGGACAACGAAGATTGGCTGCTGGCCGTGCGCCACCACCATGACCGTTCCCCCGGCCCCCTGGCCGACAAAACTGTGGCCATGCGGCTGGCCCGGCTGCTACAGCGGGCGGATACGTTCATCGTCCGCCTGTCGCCCCGTGTGGGGCGCTTTTCCATGCCGCCCAATGCCGCCATGCAAGCCTGCTACTTTGATGAAAGAAAGCATGTGGACGAGGCCGGTGCCGCCTTGATCAAGGCGGTGGGCGTGTACTCGCCAGGGGTCTATGTGCGGCTGGCGAATGGTGAAATCGCCGTGGTGATTCGCCGCAGTGCCAACACCATCGCCCCGCGTGTGGCGGTGATCATCAACCGCGACGGCATGCCTATGGGCGAGATGATCGTGCGCGAAACCACGCTGCCGATCTACAAAATCATCGCCCACGTACCCCACCGCGAAGTCAAGGTGCAGGTGCAGCTAGAGAAGCTGCTGGCGCTGATCTAGCTCAGGTGGCGACGGGCGCTGCGGGCTCCGCACCCGCAGCCAGCTCTTTGCTGACTTCCTTGCGGTAGCGGTTCAGCTCTTGCACGGTCTTGAAGCTGCGGTCCATCAGCAGGCTCAGGTTGTGCAGGATGCGGTCCACCACTTTGCCCTCCCATGCCGCGTCAAACTTGATCTGCGTGTCCAGCCAGTGCTCCAGCCACGCCGGGTCGGGCAGGCGGCTCTGGATGGTGTCGCGCGGAAACAGGCTCTCGTTCACGTGCAGGTTGGTGGGGTGCAGCGCCTGGGCGGTGCGGCGGGCGCTGGCCATCAGCACGCCGACCTTGGTGAAAGCGGTACGGGCCTCGTTACCGGTATTGGCGATGGCACGTTTCATGTAGCGCAGGTAGGCACCGCCGTGGCGGGCTTCGTCTTGGCTGAGCTTGGTGTAGATGTTTTTGATGACCGGCTCAGAGTGCCATTCGCTGGCGCGGCGGTACCAGTGGTTGAGGCGGATCTCGCCGCAAAAGTGCAGCATCAGCGTTTCCAGCGGCGGGGCCGGGTCGAAGGTGAAGCGGATGTCGTGCAGCTCTTGCTCGGTGGGCACCAGATCGGGACGGAAGCGGCGCAGGTACTCCATCAGCACCAGCGAGTGCTTTTGCTCTTCAAAAAACCAGATCGACATGAAGGCAGAGAAATCGCTGTCGTCCTGGTTGTCGCGCAAAAACATCTCGGTGGCGGGCAGGGCTGCCCACTCAGTGATGGCGTTCATTTTGATGGTTTGCGCCTGCTCGTCGGTCAGCAGGCTGGCATCGAACGCGTCCCATGGAACGTCTTTGTCCATGTTCCAACGCACAGCTTCTAGTTGTTTGAAAAGTTCAGGGTAGAGCATGGGATTCCTTCGTGTCTGTGACTATTTTATGCCGCCTAGGTGACAGTTATTGGCCATTCCTAGCCGGGTAAAAACAAAATAAAACCTTTTAGTCACATTGTGACCAATTGGTATATTATCGCTACCATGCCTAATTTTCGCTGTGCCGTCCTGCCTTTTCACCACGCCTTACGGTGCGGTTATTGTGGTGCCTTGCGATGGGTGGCAGTATGAAGCTGGCCATCGTCGGCTCCGGTATCTCCGGCTTGGCTGTGGCGCACCGCCTGCACGCCCAAGCCGATGTCACGCTGTTCGAGGCGGGCCGCTACTTTGGCGGCCACACCCACACCGTAGACATCATCCTGCCCACGCCCGACGGACCGGTGATGTTTGGTGTGGACACCGGTTTTCTGGTCTTCAACGAGCGCACCTACCCGCAGCTCATCGCCCTGCTGGCCGAGCTGGATGTGGCCACCGCCAAGACAGACATGTCATTCTCGGCGCAAATTCCAGCGCATGTGCCGGGTGGGCGCTACGTGGAATGGAGCGGCAGCACCCTGGCAAGCGTGTTCGCCCAAAAGCGCAACCTGTGCAGCCCGCGCTTCTGGGGCATGCTGCGCGATCTGCTGCGCTTCAACCGCATCACCACCCAGCTCGCGCTGGACAATAACGATGCCGCCCTGGCCCAGCCGCTGGGCGCATTTTTGGACCAGCACCGCTTTGGCACGGCCTTTCGCGACTGGTATTTCTTGCCCATGATGGGCTGCATCTGGAGCTGCCCCACCGCCCAGATGCTGCTGTTTCCGGTGGCGACGATGGTGCGCTTTTGCCACAACCACGGCCTGCTGCAAGTGCTGAATCGCCCCCAGTGGTGGACGGTAACCGGCGGCGCACGGCATTACGTGGACAAGATCGCTGCAAAAATCGACGACAAGCGCCTGAACAGCCCCGTGCAGCGCATCGAGCGCCGGGCCGATGGCGTATTTATCACCAGCCAGCACCACGGCTTTCAACGTACCGAGCGCTTCGACAAAGTGGTGCTGGCCACCCATTCCGACCAGGCCCTGGCGCTGCTGGCAGCCCCCAGCGAAGCCGAACAGGCGACCTTGGGCGCCATCCAGTACCACGCCAACCGCGCCGTGCTGCACACCGATGCCTCCGTGCTGCCGCGCAACCCCAGCGCCTGGGCCGCCTGGAACTACGAGCGCGCCCCGGCCACCGATACCGAATCTGCCCGCGTGTGCCTGCACTACTGGCTCAACAAGCTGCAGCCCCTGCCGTGGGAGCAGCCGGTCATCGTGTCGCTAAACCCCACCCGCGAGATCGTCCACCCGCAGGTGCTGGGCACCTTCGACTACGCCCACCCGGTATTCGACCAGGCCGCCATCGCCGCGCAGCAGCGCATGCCCGCGCTGCAAGGCCAGCAAAACACCTATTTTTGCGGCGCGTGGATGGGCTACGGTTTCCATGAAGACGGGCTAAAAGCCGGGCTGGCGGTGGCTGAATTGCTGAAGGCCGGGCTATGACCCCGACCCTCAACCAGGCACAGATCGGCTTCGGCCAGGTCCGCCACACCCGGCTGCGCCCGGTGCGCCACGCCTTTGCCTACCCCACCTACTTTTTGATGTTGCCGATGCGCTCGCTGGGTGGCACGGCCCTGGCCATCAACCGCCGCGCCGCTTTGAGCTTTTATGACTGCGACCACGGCGACGGCCAAGGCAGCGCATTGGACTGGATGGAGGCCCTGTTGCAGCGCGAAGGCATCCTGGACGCCGACGGCGAAATCTGGCTGCACTGCTACCCGCGCGTTTTCGGCCACACCTTCAAACCGGTCAGCTTCTGGTACTGCCACCGTCTAGATGCCAGCCTGCGGGCCATCGTGGTCGAGGTCAACAACACCTTTGGCGAGCGCCACTGCTACGTGCTGGACCAGCCGAGCTATGGCGTGGCGCTGACGGCGGCCAAGGTGTTCCACGTGTCGCCGTTTTGCCCGGTGGAGGGCGGCTACCGCTTCCGCTTTATGCGCAGTGGCGACCGTACCGTTGCCCGCGTGGACTATGACGACAGCCAAGGCGCGTTGATCGAGACCAGCGTCAGCGGCCACCTGCAAGCCATCACCCCGGCCAGCATCCGCCACGCGCTATGGCGTTACCCGGCCATGACGCTGGGCGTGGTGGCGCGCATCCACTGGCAGGCCTTTTGCCTGTGGCGCAAACGCGTGCATTTTTTCCGTAAACCCGTGCCGCCCCAAGATTTTGTGACGAGATAAACGCAATGAACTCCACCACCACAGCCCCCCGCTTTGCCGTGCCCAGCGATGCCCCCGCCGCCGCCCGCACGGCCTTGAAGCTGCTGCAACGCCTGCGCCACGGCAGCATAACCATGCAGTTGCCCGACGGTAGCCTGCACGTGTTTGGCAACCACCAGCAACATGGCCGAACGAAAGAGGCACCCACAGCCGCCATGACGCTGAAGAACTGGAACGTCTGCGCGGCCGCCCTCAAGTCCGGCGACATCGGCGTGGCCGAAACCTATATCGACGGCGACTGGACCACCCCCAACCTGACCGACCTGCTTACCGTCTTCATATGCAACCGGCAAGAGATCGAAGACGTGGTTTACGGCAGCTGGGTGGGCCGCCTGTGGTACCGCATCCAACATTTGCTCAACCGCAACACCAAGGCCAATAGCCAAAAAAACATACACGCCCACTACGATCTGGGCAACGCCTTCTACAGCCTGTGGCTGGACGACAGCATGAACTACTCGTCTGCCTGGTTCGAGGGCGACCTGAGCAAACCGTTGCGCGAGGCGCAAAACGCCAAGGTCCGCCGCGCCCTGGCGATGGCCCAGGTGCAGCCCGGCCACCGGGTGCTGGAAATCGGTTGCGGCTGGGGCGCGCTGGCCGAGATGGGCACCACCGAATTCAACGCCTTTGTTACCGGCGTGACCCTGAGCACCGAGCAATTGGCGTTTGCCAATACCCGCATGCAGCGCCTGGGCGTAACGCAGCAGGCCGACCTGCGCCTGCAAGACTACCGCGACATCCAGGATGCCCCGTTCGACGCCATCTGCTCGGTGGAAATGGTCGAAGCCGTGGGCCGCGAATACTGGCCCACCTACTTTCAAACCGTGGCCCGCCTGCTCAAGCCCGGCGGCCGTGCCTGCATCCAGAGCATCGTCATCGACGACAGCCTGTTCGAGCGCTACATCACCAGCACCGACTTCATCCAGCAGTACATCTTCCCCGGCGGCTGCTTGCCCTGCCCGCGTGAATTCCGGCGCGAGGCGGCGGCGGCCGGGCTGGAGGTGGTGGACGAATTCGCCTTCGGCCCCGACTACGCCGAAACCCTGCGCCGCTGGCGCGACCAATTTCTGGCCGCCCGCGTGCAGGTGCTGCAACTCGGTTTTGACGAAAGGTTCATGCGTTTATGGGAGTTCTACCTGGCCTACTGCGAAGCCGCCTTCGACAAGGGCAACATCAACCTCGTGCAGTACACGCTATTAAAAAAATAGCTGCTTGCGCAGGTGCCATATGCGCTAGCGGCCTTTTTTGTTTAAATCTGTGGGCGGCCGATGTGCCCGTAGATGTGAGCGCTGCGGTGCCGCAGGCCCGCGTGGTGGGCAGCACCCGGCTGAAAGTCTGGGGCTTTGACATCTACGACGCGCAGCTCTGGGCCGCCCCCGGCTTCCAGGCTGCCCGCTACCCCGACAGCGCGTTGGCGCTGGAGCTGACCTACCTGCGCGACTTCACCCGCGCCGACATCGCCCGCCGCTCGCTGGCCGAGATGCGCCGCAGCGCGCCCATTTCAGACGCGCAGGCCAAGGCCTGGCAGCAAAAGCTGGAGGCGGCGTTTCCCGACGTGCAAAAGGGCGACCGCATCCTCGGCATCTACCTGCCGCAGACCCGCACCGCCCGCTTTTTGACCAACGGCCAGCCCACCGGCGAGGTCAGCGATGGCGACTTCGCCCGCCTGTTTTTCGGCATCTGGCTGTCGCCCCAAACCTCCGAGCCTGCGATGCGCCGTGCGTTGCTGGGCACGCCATGACTGCTGCTGCCGCATTCACCGCCCGCAACGGCTTCCTCTACGGTCTGATGGGCCTGCCGCTGGCCTTTGTCGCCCTGCCGCTGTACGTCGTGCTGCCCCACCACTACGCCACCACCTTGGGCGTACCGCTGGCGGTGCTGGGGCAGATCTTGCTGGGTGCGCGCTTGTTCGACGGCCTCATCGACCCGCTGCTGGGCCGCTGGGGCGACGCGCTGTTTGCCCGCTCCAGCCGCGCCGTGCTGGGCGTGGCGGCGGTGGCGGCGGTGGTGATGGCGCTGGGCTTCTGGGGCCTGTTCTTTCCCGCCACCCACGACCACGTGCTGCTGTGGGCCGCCGCCCTGCTGGTCATCACCTACGCGGCCTACAGCACCCTGGGCGTGCTGCACCAGGCCTGGGCCGGGCTACAGGGCGGTAACGAAGCCCAGCGCAGCCGCATCGTTGCCTGGCGCGAAGGCCTGGGTTTGGTGGGGGTGGTCACGGCCAGCGTGGCCCCGGTGCTGCTGGGCCTGCCCACCACGGTGGCGCTATTGGCCGTGGCCTTGGCCCTGGGCTGGTGGGCCTGGAGCCGCGCCATCGCACCCGCCCCGCCCGCGTTGGCCAGGGCACGCGCCGCGCTGTGGCAACCGCTGCGCAACCCCGCCTTCCGCCGCCTGCTGGCCGTGTTTTTGCTCAACGGCATTGCCAGCGCCGTGCCCGCCACGCTGGTGTTGTTCTTCGTGCAAGACCGGCTGCAGGCCCCGCAGGCGTTGCAGCCGCTGTTTCTGGCCACCTACTTTTTGAGTGCCGCCCTGTCGATTCCGCTGTGGTTGCGCGTGGTGCCCCGGCTGGGGCTGGCGCGCACTTGGGGGCTGGGCATGGGCGTGGCGGTGGCGGCGTTTGTGGGAGCGTCCCTGCTGGGTGCGGGTGACAGCACCGCGTTTCTCATCGTTTGCGCCGCCTCCGGCATTGCCTTGGGCACCGATCTGGCCTTGCCCAGCGCGCTGCTGGCGGGCATCGTGCAAAAGCAGGGTGAGCAGGGTGGGGCGGGCCTGTACTTTGGTTGGTGGAACTTCGCCACCAAGCTCAATTTGGCCCTGGCCGCCGGGCTGGCCCTGCCGCTGTTGGCCTACTTCGGCTACACCCCTGGCGCGCAGGATGCCGCCGCCCTGAACGCCCTCACCGCCACCTACTGCCTGCTGCCCTGCGCCCTGAAGCTGGTGGCGGCGGCAGCGCTCTATTTGCTCATCATCCGACCCAAGGAATCTCCATGAAACGCCGCCTTCTTCTTCTTGCCACCAGTGCTGCTTTGGCCGGTTGTGCCGGTCCCCAGGTTGCCGACTACGCGGGTCAAACCCCCAAGTTGGATCTGCGCACTTATTTCAACGGCACGCTGGACGCGTATGGCGTGTTTACCGACCGATCCGGCAAGGTGGTCAAACGCTTCACCGTGGTGATGGTCTGCACCTGGACCGGCGACGACGGCGTGCTCGATGAGTCGTTTACTTATTCGGACGGCACGCTGCAAAAACGCATTTGGCGCCTGCACCGCGAAGCCGATGGCCGCTACACAGGCCGCGCCGACGACGTGGTGGGCGTGGCCGTGGGCGCAGAGAGCGGCAACGCGTTTAACTGGCGCTACACCCTGGCCTTGCCGGTGGACGGCTCGGTCTACAACGTGCAGTTTGACGACTGGATGTATTTGATGACCGACAAGGTCATGCTGAACATTGCCACCATGTCCAAGCTGGGCATCACGCTGGGCGAGGTCACGCTCTCGTTCACAAAGCGTTAAGCCAAATTGGTCTCTAGCGCACATTCCACCTGCACAAGCAGCTATTAAAAACATAGTAATTCGTATGGCACTGAATCCCCCCCTCACCGACTGGCGCGGCAAAACCGTGTGGCTGATCGGCGCTTCCAGCGGCATTGGCCGCGCCACCGCCGCGATGCTGCACGGCCAGGGGGCACTGGTGGTGGTGTCGGCCCGGCCCAGCGCCGCGCTGGAGTCGTTTGTGGCCGAGCACCCCGGCGCACAGGCCCTGCCGCTGGATGCCGCCGACCTGGCCGCTGTGCGCACCGCCGCCGCATCGCTAGGCCGCCTGGATGCGGTGGTGTACTGCGCCGGCTACTACCGCCCCCAGCGCGCCACCGTGTTCGACCTGGCCGAGATGCAGCGGCACCTGCAAGTCAACTACGTGGGGGCGCTGCACCTGCTGGATGCGGTGCTGCCCACCCTGCTGCGCCAGGGCTTTGGCCACATCAGCCTGGTCGCCAGCGTGGCCGGGTACAGCGGCCTGCCCAACAGCCTGGCCTATGGCCCCACCAAGGCCGCGCTCATCAACCTGGCCGAGACCCTGTACCTGGACCTGCATGACAGCGGCATCGGCGTGAGCCTGATTTGCCCCGGCTTTGTGCAAACCCCGCTCACCGCGCAAAACACATTCGCCATGCCCGCCCTCATCACCCCTGAGCAGGCCGCCCATGAGATCCTGCGTGGCTGGGCCCGGGGCCAGTTTGAAATCCACTTCCCCAAGCGCTTCACCCGCTGGATGAAAACCTTGGCGCTACTACCGTACGGGCTGTACTTCCCCGCCATCCGCAGAATGACCGGCTTATGAGCAACCCTATCGACGGCATCGTCCAATTTTTCGAGACCTTGACCCCGCAGTCTGTTGCCTGCTGCGGCGAGTTTTACGCGCCCAGGGCCCGCTTCAAAGACCCGTTCAAAGACGTGCAAGGCGTACCCGCCATTGAAGCCATTTATGCCCACATGTTCACCGCGCTAGAGGCTCCGCGCTTTGTGGTCATCGAGCGCATCGCCAGCGGCCCGCAGTGCTTTTTGACCTGGGACTTCCACTTCCGCTTCAAAAACTTCGCCACCGGTACCGACCAAACCATCCACGGCGGCAGCCACCTGCAACTGGACGGCGCGGGCCGCATCGTGCTGCACCGCGATTACTGGGACGCGGCCGAAGAGCTGTACGAAAAGCTGCCCGTAGTGGGTGGGCTGATGCGCTGGTTGAAGCACCGCGCCAATAGCTAACCCCGGTCCACGCTGTGGGTGACCGCCCCCATCCCAGCCTTCCCCCGGCGGGGGAAGGAGCAAGTCAGGGCCCCGGCATTCCTCCTCCCCCGCCGGGGGAGGGTTGGGGTGGGGGCTGGCGCTAAGATGCCCCCGTGCCCTCCCTTACCCCCCCCACCCCGTGAAAATCTTCCAGCGCGAGCAACGCTCCCTGTTCGGCGAAATCCTGGACTGGATGCTCACGCCCCTGCTGCTGCTGTGGCCGATCAGCCTGGCGCTGACCTGGCTGGTGGCGCAGGGCATTGCGGGCAAGCCGTTCGACCGGGCGCTGGAATACAACGCCCAGGCCTTGTCGCAGCTGCTGGTGGTGTCGCCGCACCAAACCCAGTTCAACCTGCCGCTGCCCGCCCGCGAGATCATGCGCGCCGACGAGTCCGACCAGGTCTACTACCAGGTGCGCGGCGGCCACGGCGAATTCCTCAGCGGCGAAACCGACTTTCCGCTGCCCCCCGCCGATGAAACCCCCGCCGAAGGCCCGGTGCACCTGCGCGACGACGAAATGCGCGGCCTCGACGTGCGCGTGGCCTACCTGTGGGTCACGCTAGACCTGCCCGGCAGCCCGCTGGCGCTGGTGCAGGTGGCCGAGACGCGCGAAAAACGCTCGGTGCTGGCGGCCGAAATTATCAAAGGCGTGATGCTGCCGCAGTTCGTCATCTTGCCGCTGGCGGTGCTGCTGGTGTGGCTGGCGCTGGCGCGTGGCATCCAGCCCCTGAAGCGCCTGGAAGACCGCATCCGCGCCCGCACCTCTGACGACCTGAGCCCGCTGGACGACATGGCCGTGCCGTTGGAAGTCGCGCCGCTGGTGTCCTCGGTGAACGACCTGCTAACCCGGCTGAAAGACTCCATCGCCACCCAAAAGCGCTTTCTGGCCGATGCCGCCCACCAGCTCAAAACCCCGCTGGCCGGCCTGCGCATGCAAGCCGACCTGGCCCAGCGCGAAGGCACCAGCACGGCAGAACTCAAACGCTCCTTGCAACAAATTGGCCGCTCCAGCGTGCGCGCCACCCACACCGTCAACCAGCTGCTGGCCCTGGCCCGGGCCGAGAACGGCAGCGTCAGCCTGAGCCTGCAAGTCTGCGACCTGGCCCGCCTGACGATGGACGTGGTGCGCGACTCCGTGCCCCGCGCGCTGGACAAGCGCATCGACCTGGGCTATGACGGCGCCGAGCCCGGCAGCCCCGGCGTGCAGCTCAACGGCAACCCCACGCTGATCAAAGAACTGGTGCGCAACCTGCTGGACAACGCCATCAACTACACCCCCTCGGGCGGCATCATCACCGCCCGCGTGCTGGCCGATGCCGACACCCCCATCGGCCCCGTCAGCCCCATCGGCCGTGCCCAGTGCAGCGTGTTGCTACAGGTGGAAGACACCGGCCCCGGCATCCCCGAGGCCGAACGCGAGCTGGTGTTCCAGCCCTTCTACCGCGCCCTGGGCACCGAGGCCGACGGCTCCGGTCTGGGCCTGTCCATCGTGCAAGAAATCGCCCGCCAGCACAGCGCCGAAGTCAGCCTGGAAGACGCCCACCCCGGTGCCCAAACACCGGACACGCCGGGCACGCGGGTGGCGGTGCGGTTTGCGAAGGCGGGGGCTGGGGTGGCGTGATTTTGGATGGGTTGATTTTCAGAGCCGAGAAAAATGCGTCACTTGTGCCCGCAAATCGGATGGACATAAGAAGCTATCTAAACCCCATGTCTCTCACCGGCTACCACCACTTTCTGAGCTGCCTACGCGGCAGTGAACGACCACATGCTGGGCATGGCCGCCGACATCGTTTTCTGAGCTGCCTACGCGGCAGTGAACCGGCAAATGGCGGTAGTGCTGATGTATTACCTTTTCTGAGCTGCCTACGCGGCAGTGAACGGAAAGCAGTACAGCTCAAGCGCCACCGGTGTTTTTCTGAGCTGCCTACGCGGCAGTGAACGGCCGCATACACGCCGCCCGCCGTCACGACTTTTTCTGAGTTGCCTACGCGGCAGTGAACCTACAGCTTTTGCGCGCAGTGCGATGTGAGCCTTTCTGAGCTGCCTACGCGGCAGTGAACGTTCTTTCTGTTTTAGGCGATGCGCAGCCATATTTCTGAGCTGCCTACGCGGCAGTGAACGTCATCGAAGGCCACGCCCAGGTCATCTAGCTTTTCTGAGCTGCCTACGCGGCAGTGAACTCCAGAACCTGGATATCCGCTTGAAGACCACGGCTTTCTGAGCTGCCTACGCGGCAGTGAACGCCCTGGACCAGTTTGGGCTTGCCACGCTCATTTTCTGAGCTGCCTACGCGGCAGTGAACCCAACAGCACCGCCTTACCACCCATTCCCGCATTTCTGAGCTGCCTACGCGGCAGTGAACTTGCTGGTGATCGGCGCAATCGCGTTCATGGCTTTCTGAGCTGCCTACGCGGCAGTGAACCTGATGGCGGCGCAGTGATTGGGCTGTTTGTATTTCTGAGCTGCCTACGCGGCAGTGAACGCGGATGCCAAAGGCGAAGCCGTTTTCGAATTTTTCTGAGCTGCCTACGCGGCAGTGAACAAGGGTGATTCCATGTTGCCGAAGTTTGAGCCATTTCTGAGCTGCCTACGCGGCAGTGAACAAGCGTAATCGGGCTGAACCGCGTTCATTGCTTTTCTGAGCTGCCTACGCGGCAGTGAACCTGAACGACGCGGCGGACTTGATCGGCGCTGTTTTCTGAGCTGCCTACGCGGCAGTGAACATCGTCACGAATCTGGTTTTGTCGATGGGTGTTTTCTGAGCTGCCTACGCGGCAGTGAACAGCACCACCGACCAGCGGCGCGTGCTCGGGGATTTCTGAGCTGCCTACGCGGCAGTGAACGTCTACCGCACTTACGGCGATGCCGTCGATGTTTTTCTGAGCTGCCTACGCGGCAGTGAACTTTTTATCCTTTCAGGAGCACGGCGGCGGCCATTTCTGAGCTGCCTACGCGGCAGTGAACAGAAGCAATGATCTACGACGACGGTTCAACGACTTTCTGAGCTGCCTACGCGGCAGTGAACAAGGGCATGACGAGTTCGGGCGCATCTTCCGCTTTTCTGAGCTGCCTACGCGGCAGTGAACACGCTCAGATTCCACCGTCCAGGCGGCTTTACTTTCTGAGCTGCCTACGCGGCAGTGAACTAGAAAATAAAACCGCTAAGTCCTTGAATCAAAAACAAAAAGTAACCAAACCCCGAAAAACCCTAATTTTCAGCACCCTCTCTAAGCCCTTGTTTTTAAAAGACTTTTTAACGGGGCTGAAAACAAGGGCCAAAAAGGGTCAAAACCACGGAATTGTCGCGGTGGGGCTGAGACCGTAGGCTCCAAACGGGCCTGGAATGGCGTGGGGCTGTAGTGCGCCATGTCGAATAAACAGCCGAAACGGCTGCGCGGTGCTGTGGCTGCGCAGGTGGATGTAGGGCAGGTCCAGTTGCTCCGCAGCAGTGTCGGGCACGCGGGCCAGCGCCTCGGTGGCGTCGATGCCGTGGCGGCGCATCTGGCGGCGGCGTAGGCGGTCGGGGCTACTCTTGGCTTGCACGCGGCTGACCGTGCGGTAGGCCACGGTGGGCGGCACGGGCAGTATGGGGGTGGTGCGCACATGGTCGCGCACGCCCGCCAGCCACGGGGCGGCCATGCACCCGATGAGGTCGGCTTGGCTGCCGTGCAGGCGCAGGCAGTCGCCCAGCCACTGGCGCTCGGGCTGCACAGCGGGAAAACTGATGCCGATGCGCCCGCTGGGTTGTGCCACCAGGGCCAGGTGCAGCTTGCCAAACAGGGCAGCCATGAGGTGCGCCGGGGCGGATTCGGGGTCGGGCAGCAGGGTCAGGTCAAGGTAGTGGTCCATCGCGGTTAGTCCTTGCCCGATTCGCCAAATACGCCGCCCCGCACCAGGTTGGCGATGACGTAGTGCTGCTGCGCGGCATCGGGGGCCTGGTCTTTGAGCACCCAGGCATCGAACAGGGAATAGAAATCCATCTTCACCTTGGGCTGGCGGTAGGCCTTGCCTTGCGAGGTGACGGAGCCGTAGGGTTCCACGGCGATGGGGCTGGGTTGCCCTTGGCCCTCTTCATCGGGATACCAGGTGTCTACCGTGCGCAAGGCATTGCCGATTTTTTGCGAGTGCATGGCGGCGGGGCCGCGTTGGCCGGGGGTGTCACCCACGGTGTAGAGGGTTTTGCTTTTTAGCCCAGCGGTGCTGGAGCCTTTGTCCAGAATTAGCTCTTGCGATGGAAACACCTCTTGCCCGCCGCCCACGCGGGCAAAGGCGGTGATTTCCAGCAGGGCAAACTTGTCGCCTGCCAGGCCCTGCTCCAGCACTTTGGCCAGCGCGGCGAGCGGCGCAGCGTCTGCGGCGGGGGTGTCGAAGTGGTGCAAAGACAAGTTCAGGGCGTTAAACACCCAGGTGCTGACGGCCACGCCGTTTTGCAGATGGCGCACCTGCACTTCCACCATTTCTGCGCCCACGCGGTTGCGCCACAAGAAGCGGCCGTTGGCCAGGTTGTAGGCGTAGCGACGGGCCAGCTCGACAAAGCCGGATGTGTCGGCGTAGCCCTTCACAACCGATTGCAACTTATGCAGGTAGGCTGAACTGTTGCAGGCCGAAGGCGTGCCCACGCCGCCCAGCACGCGCAGGGTAAAGCGGGCTTGCAGGGTGTCGGCGGTGGGCGGTAGGGTGGCCACGTCTACGCGCTGGAGGTTAGGAACATCCATTTTTGCATTCAGCTTTGCGGGGTCCGTTCCCCCTGGTTGGCGGTTTGAGATCGTGCCGCGTACAGCTTTCTCCCGTACATCCACCGGCAGCCAGGTGGCGCTGTGGGCGCGGTCGGCCCAGTTGCCTGCGGAAAAAATGGCATCCGATGGGTCCAGCTTGCGCTCGAACGCCAGGACGGAAGCGGTTTTCAGTGCGTCGGTATTTTTGGTAGCCATGGTGTGTTTCCTTTAAGCGGTCAATGCGGTGGGTTCGGTGGCAGCAGGGGACGAAGGTGGTGACGGATAGGGGTTATGCAGGCGGTACAGGCCCGCATCTGGCTGGGCATCAAAGTGCCACAGCAGGTGGGGTGCTTCGGCAATGCGGTGGGGGCTGACCCATTCGCCCAACGACAGCAGGCTTTCGACAAAACGAAACGGTGCTGACTCGTCGCGGGCGTTTTTGACCGTGCCGGGCAGGTACAACGGCGACACGGCGGCGTAGCCAAGCGGCAGCGGTACCAGCCAACCTCGGTAGCGCCGCCGCACGGCCCAGGGGGTGGGTGCATCTCCGTCGTCCTCGTCCGACTCTGCTGCTGCGGGTTCCACGTTCAGGCGGCACACGTCCAGCAGTGCATCCAGCGCGTTGGCTTGCGGCTGGGTTTGCTGCAAGCTGTGCAGGTGCTGGGCCAGCAGGGGCGCGCGGCTGACCAGTACAAAACCGGGCATCAGGTGGCGGCGCAGCTTGCGCCACGCCAGGCGCTGGTCGCTTAGTAGCTGCGGCCATTCCAGCCACTGCGCGGGGTACTTGGCGCGCTTGGGTTGGGGCAGGATGCTACCGCCCCCCAGCCGCATGCCCTCGGCATATTCCAGTACCAGGGCGGCCAAGGCGATGCCGTCGTCGTCGTTGACAGGGCAGCCGTCGCCCGACACGGTGAGCAGCAGGCTGACCTCCAGGTGGGTGCGGCCTTCTTCCACGATGGCCGAGGTGTTGCCGTCTTTGTCCACCGGGTTGCGCGTCAGGCGGAACACCTGGGTGCGCCGCCCCGGGGGCTGAAAGACTTGCGGGTCGAACTGGTGGCAAACAATGCCCACGCCACCGAGTTGGATGGTGTGGCCCATCGCGTTCAGGCGGCGCTGCAAGGCGTGCACAAAGCCGGTAAAGGCGCTGGGTGCAGGGAAGCCCCAGGTCATGGGGCTGCTGACCGCATTGGCGTTTTGCACGCGCAGGCGCGGCAGAAGCAGCAGGGCATCAAACGGGCTAGGTTGCATCGCGGAGTACCTCCAAAAAGCGGTATTTCCATTCCCGCGATTCGCCATCGCCCAGTAGGGTCTGGTCGGTGGAAATGGCGGCATTGAGCCAAAGGCCAAAGCGCTCGGCCACCTTGGTTTGCCAGTCGTCGGAGCCATCGGTAGTGGGTTCGGCATCTGCGTCGAGCCAGCACTTTTCCGCCGCCCCCAAGCGGCAGGCGGTGGCTTGGCTCCAGCCACCGGGCAGGCACTGGATGAGCCCAGCCAGGTCCAGCACGGCGAGGATGATTTCTTCCACCATCTCGGCCCGCTTGCCACGGATGTGCACGTTGTTGCGGTCCAGCTCTTTCAGCAGGTATTTGCGCAGGGTTTTGGTCCAGAAGCGCAGGTTTTTGTCACGCGCCACCGGGCCGCCTTTGTCGAATACCGAGGCATGGCGCAGCGGCGGCTGGGTGCCCTGGTTTTGCCAGATGGGCGGCACAGAAGGCAGCAGGTGGTTGGCCCCGCGACGTTTAACATTTAGTAATCCAGCATTTTGTGGGTTACTTCCTCCAATTTTCTGCACCACCATGTTCGGGTACTCGCGGTAGCCCTGCGGGTGGTCTTGGCCCGCTTTGCGGGCTGCGCGGGCTTCTTTGGCCGCGTCAGAGAAGCGGTCTTCTTGCAGCGTGGTGTGCAGGCTGTGCACCAGAGCGGTAGGGAACAAGGGGGCCAGCAGGTGGTAGCTGCCGTCGGCCAGCGGAAAGTACAGTTGTTTGCCCAGCGTGTGGGAGGCGGCTGCAGTTTTGCTGTCCACAATGCCCGCAAAGGCATCGGCCCAGGTTTGCGCCTGCGCGGAGTCGTCCGACATAGCCTGCACCAGCGCCACATCTTTCTCTAGAAAGCGCGCCAGCAATGTTTTGTCCTGGGCCTGGAGCTTCAAAAACTTGAACACATCCAGCGCCGCCGCATTGCCCACCACGTCGTCGGTGCGGTCGGCGCCCAACACATGCGTGCCGACCAGGGAGGCATCGGTGCAAAACGGTGGGTTCAGGTACAGGCTGCTGCCCCGTGCGTCCGGGTGGATGGGCTTGAGCGTGTGGCTGGCCAGCTGGATTTGCACCACCCGCCGCGCTGCGTCCGCCAACCAGGTTTCACGCTGGTGCTCGCCGTGCAGTTGTTGGCGCTTGGCAGCGTCTGCATCGCTGTCACTCAGCTTGTCCAGCTTGAGCTGCAAGCGCTCTTGGATGAAGGTCTCCACCACCGTGCGCAGGGCGGCGCTGGTGGGTGGGTCGGGGAGGGATGGGGCCATGGGACTCCTTGGGGTGTGCAAAAGCACTGTAAACACTGTTGGATGAGGATCTGGTGGGGCTCTGGTTTTTATTTCTAATGGGTTGTTTGCTATATTTAATGTAGCTGCTAACGATTATTGAATATGCGCTAAGTACCAATTTGATGCTGGTATTTAGGCTGCTGCACCCCGTTTTATACGGCACACCTGCATCCGAAAATCCATAAAAAATAGAACCTAACCGCGCACGTTATTTTCAATTGGTCGGATTTTGATTTTCAATTGGTCGGGATTTGAGTTTTAATTGGTCGGATATTTTTAGCCTTTGACTGCTTCGCATGACCACCGAACTCCCAGCCTCTCCCGCCGCCATCGCCCGCCATGTGCAGCGCAGAATCGCCATCGCCTTGCAAGACACCCGGGTGGTGCTTGTGGTGGGCCCCAGGCAGGCGGGCAAGACGACGCTGGCCCGGCTGTATGCCAACAGCAGCCGCCCTTATCTCACCCTGGACGATCCGGCCACGCTGGCGGCGGCGCGGGCGGACCCGTCGGGCTTTGTGCGCGGGCTGCGCAGCGCCGTGATTGACGAAGTGCAACGTGCACCTGATTTGCTGCTGGCCATCAAAGAGAGTGTGGACAAAGACCAGGCCCCCGGCCGCTTTTTGTTGACCGGCTCCACCAACCTCATGGCCTTGCCTATCGTGGCCGATTCGCTGGCGGGTCGGCTCGAAGTCATCACCCTGCTGCCGTTTGCCCAGGCCGAACTGGCTGGTACGCCAGGGGACTTGCTGGAGCGGCTGTTTGAGGGCGGTGGGCTGCCTGGCGCAGACAACGCCGTCACGGGCGATGCGTTGATGGACCGCGTCCTCAAAGGTGGCTACCCCGAAGCACTGCGGCGCCCCCAGGCCAGCCGCCGCCAGGCTTGGCTGGAGGACTACGTGGCCCTCATCCTGGACCGCGATGTGCGCGACATTGCCAACATCGACCAGCTCGACCGCATGCCGCGTCTGCTGGATGTGCTGGCCGCCCATGCCGGGCAACTGGTGAACCACAGCAGCTATGGTGCAGCGCTGGGTTTGACCGCACCCACGGCGCAGAAATATGCGGGCATTCTGGAGCGCTTGTTTCTAACGCGGCTGGTGCCGCCGTGGTCTAGCAACGCCGTCAGCCGCCTTACCAAGACCCCCAAGCTGCACTTCCTCGACACCGGGCTGTTGGCTGCCCTGCGCGATGCCAACGCGGCCCAGTTGCAGAAGGACCGCACGGCCTATGGCCCGCTGTTGGAGAACTTCGTGGTGTCCGAGGTGCTCAAGCTCACCACCTGGTCAGACCGGCGGCTGCGCATTTCGCACTTTCGCACCAAAGACCAGGACGAGGTGGACTTGGTGATCGAAGACCGGCGCGGGCGGGTCATCGGCATCGAGGTGAAGGCATCGGCTACCGTGCGCCCGCAAGACCTGCGCGGCCTGCGCCAACTGCAAGCAGCCGTGGGTGACAAGTTCGTCCAGGGCCTGGTGCTGCACGACCACGACCGTATCACCCCGTTTGATGAGAAGCTGCATGCGGGGCCGGTGTCGCTGCTCTGGCAGTAAGCGCCATTTGGACTCAGCGCTGCGTGGGCCGTCTGCGAAAGCCCAGCAGCGGGTGGTACTGCCAGCGCGGGTCATCTTCGCTCTTGGGCAAATCGATGGTGCCGTACTGCCGGGCGCAGTCTTCGGGCGGGATGCCCAAAGATTGGGCCAGGGTTTTGAGTGCTTCGATGTAATCGGTCGTGCCCCAGGGGACGATGCTGTCGCTGTGCGGCAAGGCGACGCGCTGCAAGCGGCTGTCGGCCTGGTTGGTGGAGACGCCATCGTCAGCCATCACCCAGAACGCGAAGTCGTCACCCTCGTCATTCGGCAGCAGCCGGAACTGTTCCCGCCCTTGGTCGTCTTTGCGAAAGCGGGTGCAGGCCTGTTCGATGGCGGTGTAGTGGCTCTGGGTTTGCCACCAGCGGCGCACCGGGCGGGCGCGGTTGTCGCCGCCATCCAGCATCATGGCCGCCAGACAGGCGTGCTCCAGATCGACCAAGCTGTTGTGTGGGTCCAGCGGCTGGCGCTGGGTGATGCGCGGGGCCGCGTCGATGGTGGCCAGCTCGTCGGCGCGCAGCAGTTGGGTCAGCGAGTGGCTGGACAGGGGAAAATCCTGGCTTTCAAAGCCGGGGCGCTGGAAGGCCGCGCTGCCAGGTTGCTCCAACGCACGCAGATTGGTGTCCAGCAGCACGATGTTGGGCCGCTCCACCAGGCTGGCGCGGTGCCGCCTGATGCGGCCCGCCAGTTGGATGATGGAGCGCATGGACGAGGG
Source organism: Rhodoferax sp. LB1P47 (assembly GCF_056521445.1). Taxonomy (NCBI): domain Bacteria; kingdom Pseudomonadati; phylum Pseudomonadota; class Betaproteobacteria; order Burkholderiales; family Comamonadaceae; genus Rhodoferax; species Rhodoferax sp. LB1P47. The sequence continues at coordinate 24,591 of NZ_JBWMAU010000028.1, forward strand.
CTCGACGATGGCCCAGTCGTAATCGTGGTCGCGGCCGACCTCGGCCACAGGGGAGGCCAGCACGATGAACAGGTGGTCGGTATCGGCTGCACTGCCCTCCAACAAGTCGCGCAGCTCCACGTCCTTGAAAACCGCCTCGGGGTCACCTCTTTGCAGCAAGCGGTCCAGCCGCTGCTCGATGGCCGAGCGCACTAGCAAGGGATGGCGTGAGTGGTAGACGCAGAGATGGATGCGCGTGCCGGGCGGAGCCTCTAAATCCAGCAAGGCGCTTGCCACGTCAATCAGGCGGTCGATGTTCGCCATGCGGATCAAACCAAGGCTCACGCGCTTGCCGGTACTGCGGTCAATGCTATGGTTTTGAGAGTCTGCGTGCAGCGCAAGGGCCTCTTGCAGCAGTACCGCCGCCAGCGCCGGGCGGGCCTCCTCGGGCTGTGGCGACGGCGTGTGCCACGGGACGATGCGCGCACGCCGCCGCAGGTCCGCCACTTGCACGGTGCGCAGGTAGTCCAGGCGTTTTTGTACAAAGGCGGTGTGGGCGGTGGCAAAACTGGCCTCGTCGGCATGGGGGCTGTCTGTCACCCGGTTTTCGTCAAACCAGGCACAGCAGACCTCCAAAGGCCGCCCCGGTACACCCCGGTTGTCTTGAAAGCTGCGGCGGCCCGCCAGGTAGGCGGCAAACAGGCCTTGCAGCAGCGCGGGTGGCAGGGTGGCCGACGACAGCAGCACCCGGCTGCCCAGCAGGCCCGCCATGTGGACCAGCCGGGTCAGGGCGTACAGGTCTTCGGGGCCAAAGTCGTCGGGCTCGTCCAGCACCAGGTCGGAGGTGAGCAGGCGCAGCATGGGCGCGATCTGGTGGCCGCCCCGGGTGCTTTCGCAGGCGGGCATGAGATGGTCTACGGTGCAGACCACCACCGGGGCGTTCAGCAGCTTGTTGGCGCTGTCGCCGGGGCGCTTCTTGTGCGACAGCCATTCGCTCAAGGGGCCGGGCTCGACCGCGCTTTCAAAATGCACATGGGTGTTGTCGGGTAGCAGGGCTTCGGCAGATTCGCTGCCGGTTGCTTGCGTTGCGCTGGCTTTTTGGTGGTGCTCGTACAGCCTGCGCACGGCGCCGCCGCCCACCAGCACTGCCAGGTCGTCCGGCCCAAGGCCCAGGCGGGTGCGCAGAGCTTCGCCGGTTTGCAGCGTCAGGGTGCGCAGCCCCAGCGCAATGGTGAAGCGGGCGCCGCGCTGCGGGTCGGCCAGGCCGTACATGATGCGGCCGTTGGCCAGGGTTTTGCCGCAGCCGGTAGAGGCCATGTTGACGCCAAAAAAGCCCTGCTGTGCCGAGCGGGCTTGGAGCGCAGTGGCCAGGTCAAAGGCTTTGTCTTGCCAGCGAAAGCGAGGGTCGCTGCTGCGCTTTTTGAAACCTTTATGGCGTGCGATGTGGGGCAGCGTGGCTTCCAGGCGCGGCAGGCTGTGGAGAATGCCTTGCGCGGCTTTTTCCACGCCGACCAGGTGCTCGTCCAGGCGTTGTTTGAGGGCACGGTGTCCGTCCGCCGCGATGTCGGTGTTGGCGTAGACCGCGTACTGCGCATCACCCAGCGCGGGCTGTGCGCCTTGGCTGGAATAGTGGTGGTCGGCCAGCATCAAACCCATGCGGGCGACGTGCATGGCATAGGGGTTGTCGGCCAACCAGTCGCCCTGGTGCAGGCTGGGCCGGGCCAACATGCGCTGCGCCACTTTGGCGGCCCGTTTGCGCCATGCGATGCTGGCATCGGGTGGGCCGAGCAGGCCGAAGTCCCAGCAGGACTCCAGGGTTTTTTGGAATTTTTTGGCTTCCTTGGCATCCTCGGGCTTCTCCAGGCTGCCGCACCAATTGGGCGCAATGGCGGCCCAGAGCTTGTCGATCTGGCGGGTTTGCGCGGGTTTGTCACGCGGCGGAACGGGTAGCCGATGGTGGCTGAGTACCAGCCAGCCAATGGTGCGGGCCAAGGGGGCCAGCTGCGCCAGCGGGGCAGACCAGTGCATGCCCGTGCTCCCATCCATGCCATCCCTGCGCAATCGCTTGAGCCAAGTGGTGTCTGGCTTGTCGGCCAACGCGGCCAGGCGAGCCAGCCAGGTGCCATCGTCCTCACCGCCCACAAAAGCCTGGAACAGCCGCAGCGACACCCATTCGTGACGGTACGGGTCGGCGATGGGAGCTGAGGCTTTTAGCTTGGCTTGAAACGCTACGCTGGCCTTGCCAAAGTCATGGAACAGCGCGGCCATGGCGCTCAGCAGGCGGATGTCTTCGGCGGTGTGCCAATCGTTCTCGTCGCTCTGGCGCAGGATGTTGCGCTGCGTGCTGTTGGTGGGCACCGCTCCCTGGTCATTGAACTGGCTGGCATCGCCCACCAGCCATACCAGCTCGCTGTGGTCTTGGCCGCGAATCCAGTGGCAGGCCACGGCGGTGTTGCGGCGGGCGGTTTTCTTGAGCAGCAGGCGCAGGGTGTCCAGGCCTTGCTGGGTGATGGGTGTTTGCCAGGTGCGGTCGCCGCGCCGTTCGGCAAACTGGTCGAGGATGCGGCGGGTTTCGGTGAGTGCGCGTTTGCTGCATTGGGAGACCAAAAGGACGTTCACAGGGCTTGCCTTCCTACCGTTACCGCCACGTCTTTCAGGGTGTCGATCATGAAGTCCAGCGCTTCGGTGCGGGTGAGTTTGTCGATGCAGGCGCGGCGAAAAGCCTGCTCGTCGTCGCCGCGCATGGCCGAGATGAAGGCTTGCGGCAAGATCACTGCGTCTTTGACCAGGTCCGCCACGTCAAACACCAGGCCGCCGCGCCGGGTCTTGCCGTGCAGCACGGCCAAGCCATGGGGCAGGCCCAGCACCCAGGTGGCGCTGGCCGCCAGGCCGTAGGCGAGGTAGTTACCGTGGTCCAGAAAGCGGTTGGCAGGGTCAGCCCCGCTGCCGCGTTTACCACGTACGAAGTCGCCATAGTTCACCGCACGGGCGGCGAACTTGTAGAGCTGTTTGGTCAGGCGGGCTTCGTCGGTGAGCAAAATGGTTTGGTCTGCCGCGTGGTCTATGGCTTGCAGGGCTTCGGTCAAGGCGGCTTCCAGCACCAGTGCATCACCGCCAAAGCCTTCATCCCGCAGCGGGCGGCTATGCAGCCAGTGCTCGCGCACCCGGGCAATGCGGGCGCGCTGAAATGCCTTGGCCGCCTCCAGCCGCAACGCATCGGTAAACCAGAATTTCACCCATTGCTGCAAATATTCGGTAGGGCGGTATTCGCTTTGCGGCGAAAACCAGGCCATTTCGATATCCACCTCATTCGCGCTAAACAGCGGCGTGCCACCGCCGCCGCAGAACCCCACCAGCACCCCGGCCTTGGCCAGTTCGCGCATCGCCGCCTGGGTGACCGAGGTGCCGGTGCCCAGCATTACGGTGACGGTGTTGGCGATGGGAATGTTCCAGTACAAAGAGCGCTTGCCTTCGTCTGTGACGTACTCCACCCGGCCGCCGTTGACCAGCACGCGGCAGTGCTCCAGGTAGTAGATGTTGGCGCGCTTGGAGTGCAGGATGGATTTCAGGTCGCTAGGGCGGATGTCGTCCGTTGGCATGGGGGCCTTGTGTGCTGTGGTCTCGCGTCCAGTATCGCCCCCCGTCAAGGCCCCACGCTAAACGCCACCGGCGGGGCCCGCACGGCGATGGCTTCGGGCCGGGTGGCGTTGCGCACCAGCGTCAGCCGGGCGGTGTAGGCGCCTTTGGGTGGGTTCAGCCAGGCTTCGGTTTGGCCGGATTTGAAGTTCAGCACCTCCGGCTTGGCGCCCTCGCGGTCCAGCACCAGGCGGAAATAATGCGTATCCAGCAGCTGCGCGGCAGCGGGGGCTAGGTTGAAGCCCGACGCATGGAAGGCCAGGCGAAACGGGGGCTGTAGCGTGTCGCCCGCCGCCAGGCCGAGGATTTCCACCCGGGGCGGCCCCAGCGCCTGCGCCTGCGTTTGGCCCGTGTGCTGCGGGGCGACGGTGATGTGGATCGCCTTGCTGTAGACGAAGTAAGGGATGTGCCCCTGGTCCGCCAACACCAGTTGCAGCCGGTAGCGGCCGGGCTGCAGGTTCAGCGCCGTCTCCATCTGGCCCTTGCCAAAGTGGATGTACTGGCTGGTAAATGGCAGGGGTTGGGTGAAGTCCAGCGGCAAGCCCTGGTTGACCAGCAAATGGTGGTGTCCGGCCAGCCCCACTTTGTGGCCCGCAGGCACGATGCCCCGCAGGGACAAACCAAAGCGCACGGCCACCGGCGATTGCACCAAGGCGCCGTCTTGCAGGTTGCTGAAATACGCCTGCGGGCTGTGCTGGGGCGATACAAACAGCCAGGGGTGGTCGCTGTTGCTGCTGCTGTCGCTCTTGGGCGTGGCGCGGGCATTTGCCGCCCACACCGGCATGGCCACCAGAGCCAGCAGGCCCACAGCCGCCCATCCACCCCACCGTCTGCCCGCTATCCCACATCGATCCCACATGCAAAAACTCTTTCTCTGGTTGTTATTCGCTCCCCACCAGGCTGCGTGCAGCGCTGGATAGGCGGGTTTTATAGCATCCACCCTGGCTGCGTCTGTTAAAACAGTCCTACTCCATTTTTTTAGCGTTTAACTTGTCCATGTCCGCCCCCACCGCATCCTCCCCCGCCACCCTCCACTGGACCGAAGCCGACCAGCCCCAGTCTGCCCACTGGCGTTCCGAACGCGGCGCACCTGCCCCGAAGCGCGTGGTGCTGGCCGACGACACGATGTCGGCCGATTCCGCCTACCGCCTGGCCTGCGAGGGCACGGCCCTGCTGTGGCGCGGCGATTTCCACAACGCCCGCCAGCTGCTGCAAGCGATTGCCCGGCGCATCGACAAAACCCCGGCCCGCAAGCTGCGCAAGGCTCCCAAGGAAGCCGCTGCCCCGGCCGAGGCCTTCCACCTGTACCGCCAAGCCCAGGCGCAGCGTGCGCGGGTGCTGAACATGCTGCTGATACCCGTCAACGCCGACTACAGCATCCCGCTGCGCCGCGCCCCCAATGTGCATGCGGCCTGCCTGGCAGCCTGGGGGCCAGCGGATTTGGCAGCGGGCGCTTCGGTGGTCACGCTGCGCGAACTGCAAGGCCTGACCAGCACCCATGAATGGCGCCGCAAGGGGATTGAAATTCCGGCGCTGGGCGAGGCTCCGCTGAACCGCATCCACCCGCACTACGGCGTGTTTTCGCCGGTGCGCGGCGAGTACATCGACCTGGTGGCCCAGGCCCCTTTGCCTGCGGCAGGGGTGGCGTTCGACATCGGCACCGGCACCGGCGTGCTGGCCGCCGTGCTGGTGCGGCGCGGCGTGGTCCAGGTGGTGGCCACCGACACCGACCCCCGCGCCCTGGCCTGCGCCCGCGACAACCTGCACCTGCTGGGCGTGGCCAAGCAGGTACAGGTGCTGCACACCGATCTGTTCCCCGAAGGCTTGGCGACGCTGATCGTCTGCAACCCACCGTGGCTGCCCGCCCGGCCGGGTTCACCGATCGAGCACGCGGTGTACGACGAAGACAGCGCGATGCTGATGGGCTTTTTGGCCGGGCTGAAAGGCCACCTGGCACCCGGCGGCGAAGGCTGGCTGCTGCTGTCCGACTTTGCCGAGCACCTGGGCCTGCGCACCCGGGCCGAACTGCTGGCCGCATTTGAAACCCACGGCCTGCGCGTCATTGAGCGCCTGGACGCCAAACCCCAACACCCCAAGGCGACGGATGCCACGGCGGCACTGCATGCGGCGCGGACGGCCGAAGTGACATCACTGTGGCGATTGGCGTCGGCGGGAATTTAAGGAAAAACAGCCTCTAGCGCTTATATAACCTGCGCTAGTAGCTATTATTTATGCAGCAAGCTGAGGGTGCCGCAGTCAAGGCGTTTTGGGCGCTGCGTCGCATGTCCGTAATGCTTTGCCGTCCAGGGCGGTTTTCAGGCCGTCCAGCTGGGCTTTCAAGGCGGCATTGACCTCGGGCAGACGCAGCTGCATACCCTGCATTTCGGGGCGGCCTGGCACCACGCGGGCGGTACGCACGCCGCGCTGGGTAACCTCGGCCAGCATTTTGTTGGCGGCGGCTTCGCTGCTAAACACACCGAGCGACAGGCCGAACTCTAGTGCTTCGTATTTGACGCGCATGCCGCGCAGCTCGGCCTTTTTGCGCTCCAGCAGCTCGGCGTTGGGGTAGCGGCCCATGTAGACGATCCAGCGGCCCGGCTCCACTGCGGGCTCCAGGCTCCATGATCCGGTGGGCAGCGCATCGGCCAGGGCTTTGGCCAGCAGCGTGCCGCGTTCCACCTCGAACAGGCCTGCGGTCAGGCATTCTGTGGGCTCGGCCGGGGCGCTGGCCACGGCGGTGGGGGCCGAGGCGGCTTCGGCGCGGCGCGGCGGTACCAGCAGCACCATTTCGGGGCGGATTTGCTGCGCCAGCCGTTGCGGCTCGGACGTGGCGGCGGGGGCCAGCCCATAGGCCGCCAGCAGGCCCTGCGACCACGCGAAAAACACGCCGTTGGCCAGCAGCAAAAATAGAACGGCGGCACGCAGCATGGGTTAATTTCCTTCTTTGACAGCCACAGGGCGGACGCTGACTTCGGCGCTGGTCACCGTCTGCATGCCCTCGGGGGTTTGTACCCGCAGGCCGCCCAACGCGTCCACGCCACGGGCCATGCCCACGGTGCCGTTGCTCAAGGTGATGGCCCGGTCCAGCAGCACATCGCGCTGGGTAAATTGGGGCTGGAACGGCGCGAACCCGGCCAGCGCAAAGGCTTGCAGGGCCTGCACCAGCGGGGCGGCGATACGCAGCAGGGCGGTACCCGCATCCACACCCGGCAGCATTTCTTGCAACCAGGCGGGGGCGGTGGACAGACCGGTGGCATCCCGGTGCGTGATGTTCAGGCCGATGCCCACCACCGCTATCCGTCGGGATTCAGGCTGCTCGCCCATACCCGCTGTTTCAATCAAGATGCCGCCCAGCTTGCGGTCGTTGAACCACAGGTCGTTGGGCCATTTGAGCCGCACCTCCGGGTGCAGGCTATTGGCTACGCTGACGCCCACCGCCAGCGACAGGCCCGACCAGTCGGCGGGAGCCAGCGGCAGCGCTAGCGAAAAGGTGAGCGAATCGCCGGTTTGGCTGTGCCAGTCGCGCCCCAGGCGGCCCCGGCCAGCGGTTTGCTGCTCGGCCACCAGCAGGGTGGGCTCGTAATGTCCGGCCCGCACGCGGCGCATCAGCTCGCTGTTGGTCGAATCGATCTGCGGCAGCACCTCGACCGTGAAGTCGGGCAGCAGCGGGTAGACGGCCTCCCAGATGGACTCTGCCGGCCAGATCATTTGCGCAATTTGCTGATGCGGCGCTTGGGGGCCAGCAGCGTGCCCCGGCAGCTGGGCGCACCGCACCAGCAGGGGTATTCGGCCTTGAGCTTGGGGGTGTAGCGCTCTTCCAGCATCAGGCCGTAGTCGTAGTTCAGTTCTTCGCCCGCCGCAATATCGCGCAGGGCCATGATGAAGATACGGCCGCTGCGCTCGTCGGTTTCGCAATTCGGCTCGCAGGCGTGGTTGATCCAGCGGGAAGAATTGCCGCCGTAATTCGCGTCGATCACCCGGTCTGCATCCACATGGAAGTAGAAGGTGTGGTTGGGCTGCGCGGGGTCGTGCGGGTGGCGCTCCTGGGCTTCGTCCCAGGAGATGACTTCGCCCACGTACTCGGCCACCACCGACCCTTCAGCGATATCTTGCAGGGCAAAAACGCCCTTGCCATGTACGCCAGACCGGCGCACCTGGATGCGGCGGCCGGTATTTGTGGCGGCTTTCGGTTGCTTGGATGAAGTCAAGGGCAAAACTCTGTTAACTTAAATAAGGGAACCGAATGTGTGCAATGGCACACAGGTGGTGGCAGATTGTAGAAGTGGCCTTGACACGACAAAGGCCGCTGCCCCCCACAGAATTCAAAAATTGGCGAAATTCCTATGACAAAAACCTTGGTGATTGCAGAAAAACCGTCTGTTGCGCAAGACATCGTGCGGGCGCTCACGCCCACAGCGGGCAAGTTTGAAAAGTTTGACGAGTATTTCGAGAGCGAAAAGTACGTGGTCACCAGCGCGGTGGGCCACCTGCTGGAAATCCAGGCCCCGGAAGAATTCGACGTCAAGCGCGGCAAGTGGAGCTTTGCGCACCTGCCCGTCATCCCACCGTATTTCGACCTCAAACCCGTCGATAAAACCAAAACCCGCCTGAACGCCGTAGTCAAACAGGCCAAGCGCAAAGATGTCACCGACATCATCAACGCCTGCGATGCGGGCCGCGAGGGCGAGCTGATCTTTCGCCTGATCGAGCAGTACGCGGGTGGCACCAAACCCCTGAACAAGCCGGTGCGCCGCCTGTGGTTGCAGTCCATGACGCCGCAGGCCATCCGCGACGGCTTCAACGCGCTGCGGTCTGAAGCGCAAATGCAAGGGCTGGCCGACGCAGCCCGTTCGCGCTCCGAGGCCGACTGGCTGGTCGGCATCAACGGCACCCGTGCCATGACCGCGTTCAACTCGCGCGACGGCGGCTTCTTTTTGACCACCGTGGGCCGGGTGCAAACCCCCACCCTGTCGGTGGTGGTGGAGCGCGAAGAAAAAATCCGCAAATTCATCAGCCGCGACTACTGGGAAGTGCACGGCAGCTTCCAGGCCAATGCCGGTGCCTATCCGGGCAAATGGTTCGACCCGCAATTCAAGAAGCCGCCCCCCGGCCCCGACGGCCTGCCCGACCCTGAGCAGCGCGCCGACCGCGTGTGGAACGCCGCCGAGGCCCAGGCCATTGCAAATGCCGCCCGGGGCAAGCCCGCTACCGTTACGGAAGAAAGCAAGCCCACCACGCAGGCATCGCCCGCTTTGTTCGACCTGACATCGCTGCAACGCGAGGCCAACAGCCGCTTTGGCTTTAGCGCTAAAACCACCTTGTCGCTGGCCCAAAGCCTGTACGAGCGCCACAAGGCCCTGACCTACCCGCGTACCGACTCCCGCGCCCTGCCCGAAGACTACGTGCCCGTGGTGCACGAAACCATGGCCATGCTGGCCAACAGCGGCATGGCGCACCTGGCCCCGTTTGCCAAGCAGGCGGTGGCGAATAACTACGTCAAGCCGACCAAGCGCGTGTTCGACAACAGCAAAGTTAGCGACCACTTTGCCATCATCCCCACGCTGCAAGCCCCCAAAGACCTGAGTGATGCCGAGCAGAAGCTGTACGACTTTGTGGTGCGCCGCTTCATGTCGGTGTTCTTCCCCAGTGCTGAATACCAAATCACGACGCGTATCAGCACGGTGGCCGTGGAAGCGAAGAAGTACGCCTTCCGCACCGACGGAAAAGTGCTGGTCAAACCCGGTTGGCTGGCCATCTACGGCAAGGAAGCCGTGAACGACGACGATGAAAAAGACGGCAAAAACCTGGTCATCGTGCGCCCCGGCGAAGTCGTACAAACGATCGCCGCCGACCCCAAGGCCCTGAAAACCCGGCCCCCCGCCCGCTACTCCGAAGCCACCCTGCTGGGCGCTATGGAAGGCGCAGGCAAGACCATCGACGACGACGAGCTGCGCGAAGCCATGCAGGAAAAGGGTTTGGGCACACCCGCCACCCGCGCCTCCATCATCGAAGGCCTGATCGCCGAGAAGTACCTGCTGCGCGAAGGCCGCGAAATGCTGCCCACCGCCAAAGCCTTCCAGCTGATGACGCTGTTGCGCGGCCTGGGCGTGGAAGAGCTGTCCAAAGCCGAGTTGACGGGTGAGTGGGAATACAAGCTGGCCCAGATGGAGCGCGGCCAACTGACCCGCGAAAGCTTCATGGCCGAGATTGCCGGCATGACCGAGCGCCTGGTCAAAAAAGCCAAGGAATACGACCGCGACACCATCCCCGGCGACTACATCACCGTGGCCACGCCCTGCCCCAACTGCGGCGGCATCGTCAAAGAAAACTACCGCCGCTACACCTGCACCGGGGCCGACGGCCACAGCGACGGCTGCGGCTTCTCGTTCGGCAAATCGCCAGCGGGCCGCACCTTCGAGCGTGCCGAGGTCGAGCAATTCATGCGCGACCGCAAGATCGGCCCGCTGGAGGGCTTCCGCTCCAAGGCAGGCTGGCCATTCACCGCCGAGATGACCATCAAGTTCGACGAAGAAACCAAGAACTACAAGCTGGAATTCGACTTTGGCGACGACAAAAAGGGCGAAGAATCTGGCGAACTGGTGGACTTTGGCGACGCGCCTTCGCTGGGCAACTGCCCCAAATGCGGCAGCCCGGTTCACGAGCATGGTGCCAACTTTGTCTGCGAGAAAACCGTGCCCACGCTGGCCCAGCCCACCCCCAGCTGCGACTTCAAAAGCGGCAAGATCATCTTGCAACAGCCGGTAGAAAACGCCCAGATGGCCAAGCTGCTGGCCACCGGCAAAACCGACCTGCTAGATAAGTTTGTCAGCATGCGCACCCGCCGCGCCTTCAAGGCCCACCTGGCCTGGGATGCAGAAGCGGGCAAGGTGAACTTTGAATTTGCCCCCAGCAAGTTCCCGCCCCGCCCCGGTGCAGCGGCCAAGTCTGCCGCCAAAGCCGCCCCGGCGAAAAAGGCGGCTCCGGCCAAGAAGGTCGCTGCCGCGAAAAAAGTGCCCGCCAAGAAAGCCGCAGTCAAAAAAGCCAGCACCGGCAGCGGCGGCCTGACCCCCAGCGCCGCCCTGGCCGCCGTGGTGGGTACAGACCCGCTACCGCGCCCGCAGGTCATCAAAAAATTGTGGGACTACATCAAGGCCAATAACCTGCAAGACGCCACCAACAAGCGCAACATCAACGCCGACGCGCTGCTGGAGCCGGTGTTCGGCAAGCCGCAGATCAGCATGTTTGAGCTGACCGGGCTGATTGGCAAGCATTTGACGTAACCATCAATTGCTATCAAAAAAAGAGCTGCTAGCGCAGGTAGTACCTGCGCTAGCAGCTCTTTTTACGGCTCTCTTCCGTTTCGGGTGGTACACCACTACCCCCACTCAGATCATGGACGAATCCTTGCTTTTTGAAGCGGATTGGGAGGTAAGTGAGAAAGCTTGCCAGCAATCAAGAAGGC
>NZ_JBWMAU010000029.1:0-24507 GCF_056521445.1 Rhodoferax sp. LB1P47
CTTCTTGATTGCTGGCAAGCTTTCTCACTTACCGCCCAATCCGCTTCAAAAAGCAAGGATTCGTCCATGATCTGAGTGGGGGTAGTGGTGTGCCACCCGAAACGGAAGAGAGCCATTAAATACCCGTAGGTTTGCGCAGGGTGCTCATGCGGTCCACGGCTTTCAGTACGATGGTCTTGATGTCGGCACCTTGCAGCACGGTGAGCTGAATATCTACCTCGGCCTGGGTGTGGTCCCAGAGCTTTTTGTAAAAACCCTCCAGCGTGCTGACCTTGGCCCCGTCTACCGCCAGCACCACGTCACCGGACTCCAGGCCCGCCAATGCGGCCGGGCTTTCCTTGCTGACGCGCAGAATCTGCACCCGCCCGGCCTGCTCGCTGGAGGTCAGGCCTACCCAGGGGCGGCGGCTGGACTGGCTGCTGCCGGTTTTTTGCAGCTCGGCCAGGATAGGCTTGAGCAAATCCACCGGCACAAACATATTGCCAGCGATGCGCGGGCTGCGGCCCAGGGCATCGCCCACCAGCAGGCTGCCAATGCCCATCAGCTCGCCGCGCTGGTTGAACACCGCCGCGCCCGAATGGTTACCCACCGGCGGGCTGGTGAAGATGGCGCTGTCGATGTGGTACTCCCAATAGCCAGAAAACGCCCTTTGGCTGACCACCTGGACCATGTTCACATCCGCCTCTTCGCCGCTGGGTTGTGGACCGGTGGACACCATCAGAGGTTCGCCGGTGCGCAACTCCTTCAAGCGGCCCAGCGTGACCGGCTGGATACCGCGCAGCGGCAGAATCGGCCGGACCAGACCAAAGCCGGTGGCCTGGTCATAGGCCACGGCCTGGGCAGGCAGGGTTTTATGGTCGTGGGTGACGATTTCGATGCTCTGGGCCTCCAGCATCAAATAGCCAATCGTCAAAATCAGCCCGTCCGGGCCAATGACCACGCCCGAGCCACTGCGCCGCTGGCCCAGGGTTTCGGCCGATCGCGCAGTCTCTTCCACACTCACCCGCACGCCGACCACGGCGGCGTTGGCTTTGGCGAGGGCATCCATCGTGGTTTGGACAGCAGGCGTCGCCGTGGTGGCGGCCAGCGCTAGACAGGCAGCGCCCCAAAAAGCCCACAAAACCACGCCCAGAGAACGCAGGCGGCAACGAAATGAACGTGTGTGCATGGTGAACTCCTAACTTTCACGTTAAGGCGAAACGGATGCCCTCAGCCAAGAATGCGCCTATTTCAAACCGTACACAACAGCGGGGATATTGGCCTGTTCAGCCTGCCACTTTGCCCAAGGCTTCGGCCCAGCGCCAAGCCATCGCAGGCGAATTCATGCAGGTGGTGCGCTCGCTGGCGCTACACACGGCACGCTCCATCAGCTGGATATCGGCCTCGTGCTGGCGGGCCACGTGTGGGTCTTCAAAAAAGACCACCTTGTGGCAGCTGCCGTCCAGCACGCGCTCTGCTATTTGCGCATCGCCGCCCAGCGGGCCGCTGCGGTAAGGCGTAACCCAGGGCGTGGCTGCAGGCCAGCCCCGGCTCCAGGCCATGTCGTTGAGCAAACCGCCGGTGGTGCCGGTGGCCACCCGCTCGGCAAAGCGCGACAGCAGGTCGAAATGGGTGCCCGCAAATTCCACCATCTGGGTCTTCAAGGCATCGTGGGCAATCAGCGCCACCACCTGCGCGGGCATGGCCTGCAACAGCGCAGCACCGGGGGCCTGGGCGATGGCCAGCCCGGCTTGCAAGGCTTCGATCTGCAACCACTCCAACGCGGCGGCCTCGGTGGCTAAAAACGGCTTGCCGTGGATCACGCACTGGCGCTTCAGGGCCTGCGCCTCGGGGAACAGCGAGGACGGATCGACCGGGTCGATCAGAAAAATCACCCCGTCCAGCGCCTGCCCCGGCTGCACGCCGCCCACGATATGCGACACCAGCCGCGTGAGGCCGCCCGCATGCCCGTTCGGGTAGCGCACCAATCCCGGAAACTGCTCCAGCAAGCCGTAACGCGCTACCGCGTCATAGGTGCCGCCCACAGCGTGCAGGGCAAGGTTCAAATCGCGCACAGCGGGCTCGGCAGCCTGCAACCAGCGCATCAAGCTGCTGTCCGAGCCCTGGCGGTGCAGGCGGTGGGCAATGAGTCCAAAACGCATGGAGGGCATGCTTATTTCCTTTTTCTGGCTTATGCCAACAATCTGCCTTGCGCATCCAGCCGCTTGCGCGCAAACGGCGGCAAGCCTTGCAGCAGGCGCTGGCCGTAGCTGGTGTCGCTCAAACGGCGGTCGTAGCAATAAACGAAAGATTTGTCCGTCTCGGTGCGGATAGCGCGGCCCGCCCACTGGGCCAGCTTGATGGCGGTGGCGGGCACCACCAGCTCGCTGAACGGGTCGCGGCCCACGCCGCGCAGCCATTCGGCGCGAGATTCGCCCACCGGGTCGTCGGGCGAGGCAAACGGCAGCTTGGCAATGAACACGGTTTCGCACAGCTGGCCGGGCAAATCCAACCCCTCGCCAAAGCTTTGCATGCCAAAGATGATGGACACCTCGCCCGCACCCACCCGTTCGCGGTGCTGCTGCATCAGGCGGATGCGCGGCAGGTCACCCTGCACCAGCACCTTGGGGCGCAGCGCGTCGGGCAGGGCCAGCACGGCCTGGCGCATTTGGTCGCGCGAGGTGAACAGGCACAGTGCGCCGTGCTCTACCTGCGCCAAGTCGCGCACCAGGGCCAGCACCATCTCGGCCACAAAGGCGCTGGCGTTGCGCGGGTCGGCCAGGGTTTGCACAGTGACAAACTGGCCCTGGGTGGCGTAGTCGAACGGGCTGGCCACTTCCAGCGTGGTGGTGGCCTCGTCGTCTTTCAATCCGGTCTCGCGCAGGAAAAAATCAAACTCGCCGCAACTGGTGAGCGTGGCCGATGTGACCACGGCCGCCCGCACATTCGCCCACAGCTGGTGGCGCAAGGTGGCGCCCGGCAGGATGGGGCTGGCGCAGGCTTTGATCTGCACCCGGCCATCGGTATCGGCCAGGGTGAACCACTTGGCCACCGGGGCCCGGGGCGGCTCCGACTCTTGCAACAGGAGTTGCGCTGTGGCATGCACCGACTCCAGCCGGGGCGACAGCATGCCCAGTTGCGCATACAGCACCGACAGGCGGCGGGCCTCGTTGGGCGCGTCTTTCATCTCGGTGCGCAGGGCTTTGGCGATGTCGTTGAGCACACCCAAAAAGCTCTCGGCCATCACACTGACCATACCCAGCGGCTCCACCAGTTGGGGTGGCAGCTCGCCCTTGGGCAGGCGCACGCGGGCCGGGCCGAAGGCGCTGGGCGGCGCGCGCAGCACATCGGCGTACAGCGTGGCCACGGTTTTAGCGATGTCTTCCAGGGTTTGCTTGAGCTGCGAGGCGTAGCGGCCCACGTCGGCCACCTCGGACACGCCCATCAGGCTGCCGATGCGCTTGGCGCGGCTGGCCAGGGTGTCGATCCAGCCCAGGCGGCTCAGGTCCATCGCGGTAGAAAATTTGTCCAGCGCCACGGCGGGCAGGTGGTGGCCTTCGTCCAGGATCAGCAGGCAGTTGTCCAAATCGGGCAGGGTGCGCGTGCCCAGGGTGGACAGCAGCAGGTCGTGGTTGGCCACGATGACTTGCGCGCCGACCAGCTCTTTGCGCTTCTCAAAATAGGTGCAGCCGTTGAAGGCCGGGCAGTGCTTGCCGGTGCAGCTGCTGGCCTCGGCGGCGATGGGCTGCCAGAGGTCGGCATCGGGCTGCTGTGCCAGGTTGTCGCGGTCGCCGTCCCAGGCGGCGCTGGACAAATCCCGGGCCAGGCTGGCGTATTGCAGCATGCGGGCTTCTTCGTCGTGGCGCACAAAAGTGGCTGCGGCCAGCTCATCGGCAAACATGTCGTCATCGTCGGCCCCGCCCTCCCCGGCTAGGCGCGACAGCTTGAGCTTGCACACATAGCGCCCGCGCCCCTTGGCCAGACCGAAGCGAAACGGCTCATCCATCAGCGCAGCCAGCGCGGGCAAATCCTTGGTGACCAACTGCTCTTGCAGCGCCACGGTGGCGGTGGAGATCAGCACCCGGGTCTTGCGCGCCAGGGCCACGGCGATGGCCGGGGCGCAGTAGGCCAGCGATTTGCCCACGCCCGTGCCGGCCTGGATCACGGCAATCGAGCGCAGCGGGGTGTCGTCTTCGTTTTCCATCTTGCCCAGCGTGGCTTCGCTGAAGGTTTGCGCCACCCGCTGCGCCATCAGCCGCTGGCCAGGGCGGCTGCGGAAGTCGCCCGCCGCGCTAACGACCTGGTCGAATGCGGCAAGGGCGGATTGGGCGGTGTGTTCGGGAGACATGGGCTGCGGCAAAAATAAGAACTGTAGAACTGGCGCAGCGCCCCCCTGTGTCGCCCTCTGGGCGTACAGGAGGACTTGCGCAAGTCCTGAACTGGATAGGCTTACAGTTTAACGGAGCGCAGAAATTTATAAGAAATAGGGCTCTAGCGCATATTTAATATGCGCTAGTAGCTATTATTTACATAGCAAAAAAAGCATACGGCAGGACACTGATTCGCGCCGATGCAAAGGCAGCTGCTTACTCGCCGCCCACGGCGATGCTGCTGCCACCGTACACATTCACCTGGAAACATACGTAATTTCCTACCGATATCTACAGCAAAGGCCGCAGTTCCCGGGCAGCCTCCAGCAGCAGCGGCAGCAAATCCCGCCGCAACACGTCCGCCTCCAGCCGCTGCGGCGTGGTCACTACGTTCAGGGCGGCCACGGTTTTGCCTTGCAGGTTGCGCAAGGGAACCGCCAGCGCGTGCACGCCGAGTTCGTGCTCTTCGCTGGCCACGCAGAAGTCGTCGGTACGCACCTGGGCAATGGCGGCGCGGAAGGCTTTGGGGTCGGTGGTGGTGTGGGCAGTCAGGCGCGGCAGGCTGCGGTTTTTCATCCAGGCGTTGAAGGCCAGCTTGGGCGCATTCGCCAGCAGCACCCGGCCGGTGGAGGTGGCGTGGGCGGGCAGGCGCGCGCCCAGGTGCAGGCCGTACGCCAGCACACGCAGCGGGCCGCCGCTGCGGTCGTTGCCACTGCGGGCGACGATGACCACCTCGTCCCCGTCGCGCACCACGGCCGAAAATGATTCCAGCGTCTGCGCCGCCAGCCGGTTCAGCGTGGGTTGCAGCACGCGCGGCAACTGGGCCGATGCCAGGTAGCTGCCCGAAAACCGCAACACCTTGGCCGCCAGCCAGAAGTAGCTGCCGTCGGTGTCCAGGTAGCCCAGGTGCGCCAGCGTCAGCAGATGGCGGCGGGCCGCTGCCCGGGTCAGCCCGGCGCGCTGGGCGGCTAGGGTGGCGTTGAGCCGCTGGCGCTCGGTGTCAAAGCTTTCCAGCACCGCCATGCCCTTGGCCATGCCCTCAATCAGATCTGTTTTATTCATGGCTCACCCCCAGGCTCCAGCGCAAAGCGCTTTCCGCCCCCCCCTTGCAGGGGGCAACACCAGCAGCCTGGCAAAGCCAGTTCTGCGGTGTTTCTGGAAATCGTCCGTTGAGCATGGGTTGCACCTTTTGCGCGGTGATCGCACAAGTAAGCCGATCATCGCACACAGACGCGTTTGACGGCTATCAAACCAGAGGGCATAGAAATAAGCTAGGCACATCGTTTCAGGAGACTTTTTATGCGTACCCAGGTTGCCATCATCGGTGCAGGCCCGTCCGGCTTGCTTCTCGGCCAATTGCTGCACAAGGCCGGCATTGCCAACGTCATCATCGAGCGGCAAAGCCCCGACTACGTGCTAGGCCGCATACGCGCCGGCATTCTGGAGCAGACCACGGTGGACATGCTGCATGAAGCCGGTATGGGCGAGCGGGTGCAGGCGGAGGGGGTGGTGCACCACAGCATCGAGCTGGTGTTCGCGGGCGTGCGCCACGCCATCGACGTACACGGGCTGACGGGCGGCAAGGTGGTGACGGCCTACGGCCAGACCGAAGTTACCCGCGACTTGATGGATGCGCGCAGCGCCGCAGGCCTGACCACGGTGTACCAGGCCGCGCAGGTCAGCGTGCACGACTTCGACAGCAGCAGCCCCCGCGTGCGCTACCAAAAGGACGGGCAAAACTTCGAGCTGGAGTGCGATTTCATCGCCGGGTGCGACGGCTTTCACGGTGTGTGCCGCGCCAGCGTGCCCGAGGGCGCGGTCACCGAATACGAAAAGGTGTACCCGTTTGGCTGGCTGGGTGTGCTGGCCGATGTGCCACCAGTGTCGCCCCACTCCATCGTGTATGGCAACAGCGAACGCGGTTTTTCGCTGTGCTCGATGCGCAGCCTAACGCGCAGCCGTTACTACGTGCAGTGCCCGGTGGACGACAAGGTAAATGCCTGGAGCGACCAGCGTTTCTGGGACGAGCTGCGCCGTCGCCTCGACCCCGAACTGGCCGAGCGCATCGTCACCGGCCCCACGCTGGAAAAAAGCATTGCCCCGCTGCGCAGCTTTGTGGCCGAGCCGATGCGCTTTGGCCGCATGTTTCTGGCCGGGGATGCCGCCCACATCGTGCCGCCCACCGGGGCCAAAGGGCTGAACCTGGCGGCCAGCGATGTGAAGTATTTGTCGGGTGCGCTGATCGAGTTCTACGCCGAGAAAAGCGCCGCCGGGATCGACACCTACTCACAACGTGCCCTGGCCCGTATTTGGAAGGCCGAGCGTTTTTCGTGGTGGCTGACCTCGTTGATGCACAAGTTTCCCGACACCGGCGCATTCGGCCAGCGCATGCAGGAAGCCGAGCTGGACTATCTGGTGCATTCGAGCGCTGCATCGACGGTGCTGGCCGAGAACTACGTGGGGCTGCCGCTGGATCTGGGGCGCTAACCACAAGCAACTGCTTAAAAATCAGGCAGCGCAAGCTTTGTCTTTTAAAAACAAGGGCTTAGCTTGGTCATACAAAAAGCTTACAGAGTTACCCCCAAAGTTATCCAGTGCGGACGGGGAGAACTTCTGGTTCAAAAAAGCATGATTCAGCCGTTATTCAGCCGTTATTCAGCCGTTATTCAGACGTTACTCAACCATTACGCAACCATTACGCAGCCGCAGCCATTGCTCAAACTGGGCCGCAGGCATCGGCCGGGCAAACAAGTAGCCCTGCAACACCGGGCAGCCACGGGTGGTCAAAAAATCTGCTTGCGACGGGGTTTCCACCCCTTCGGCCACCACCACCAGGTGCAGGCCGTCACCAATCCGCAGCACGGTATTGGTCAGCGCCTGGGCGACGGCGTTGTCGGCCAGGTCTTGCACAAAGCTTTTGTCCAGCTTGAGCTCATGGATCGGCAGGCGGTGCAGGTAGCCCAGCGATGAATAGCCGGTGCCGAAGTCGTCTAGCGACAGGTTGACGCCCAGCGCATGCACGGCATCCATGGTGGCGACCACACCGGCGGTGCTGTCCATCGCCACGCTTTCGGTCATCTCCAGCGTCAGGTCACGGGGGTTTAGCTGGTACTGGCGCAACAAATCGGCCACCAACACGGGCAAGCCTGGGTTCTGGAAATTGCGGGCCGACACGTTGACCGCCACCCGGGGCACGGCCACACCCCGGGCGCGCCAGTCGGCCATCTGGCGGCAGGCCTCGGCCAGCGCCCAGTGGGTGAGTTCGTCGATCAGCCCGCATTCTTCCGCCAGCGGGATAAACCGGGCCGGCGACACCGCCCCCCATTGCGGGTGGTCCCAGCGGGCCAGGGCTTCCAGCCCATACAGTGCGTGGCCTGCCAGGCCGCTGACCTGCGGCTGGTAGTGCAGGTGCAGCTGGCCCGTGCGCAGGGCTTCGCGCAGGTCGGCTTCGAGCGACAGGCGCTCCAGCGTGCGGCGGTTCATGGCATCGTTAAAGAAACGCAGGCAACCACGCCCATCGTGCTTGGCTTGGTGCATGGCCAGATCAGCCTGGCGCAGCAAAGTGTCGAAGTCGCTTCCATCTTCGGGAAACATGGCAACCCCCACGCTGGCACTGGGGTGCACCGTGACCCCCGATGCCAACACCACCGGTGCGGCAATCTCCAGCAGCAAGCGCTCCACCGCAATGGCCGCCTGCTCGGTAGAGCACTCAGACAGCACAATCACAAACTCATCCCCCGCCTGGCGGCCCACCAGATCGCGCCCGCGCACCTCTTGGCTCAGCCGGTTGGCGATTGCGCCCAGCAAGGCATCGCCTGCGCTGTGGCCCTGGGCCTCGTTGATGTATTTAAAGCGGTCGATATTGAGAAACAGCAGGGCCAATGGCGCCTGGGTGCGCTGTGCCTCGGCGACCGCCCGATCGGCCTGGGTGCGCAACATTTTGCGGTTGGGCAGGCTGGTCAAGGTGTCGTAGAAAGCCAGATGGTGGATGTGTGCCCGCGACTCCTCCCGCTGCATGGCCAGCGCGCACAAATGCAGCGCCACTTCAACCAGCCGCTGGTGCAACGCATCCGGGCCGCGCTGGGTGCGGTAATAGAAAGCAAAGGTGCCGAGCACGCGGCCGTCATTGGCCAGGATGGGGCTGGACCAGCAAGCCACCAGCCCCTGCGGCAAGATCATCCCTTTGTAGGGAGCCCACAGCGGGTCACTCGCAATATCGGTCACCACCACCGGCGTGCCACGCCAGGCCGCCGTGCCGCACGAGCCTACATCGGGGCCAATCGCCAAGCCATCCAAGGCATTGGAATAATCTACCGACAAACTGGGAGCCGCCAGCGGGTGCAAGCGCCCGTGTGCATCCACCGACAGCACCGAAGCCACGACCTCAGGGGCGATGCGCTCCACTTCACGGCACACCAAAAGCATCAAGTCTGGCAGGGGCAGTTCTTGCACCATGCCATGCAGCATGGCGTGCTGTAGAACCTCGTGCATTTTGGTTTGGGTAATGTCGGTCAACACGCCGACCACGCCCGACAGTTGGCCGTCGGCATCAAACATCGGGTTGACCACCAACGATACCCAGAGCGGCCGACCCGCCTTGGTGTAGAGCAAGATATCGGCGCATCCACCACCTGGTAGCAGCAGCTGGCTACTGACGCGTTCCACCGCTTCGCGGTCAGTGTGCGGGCCGGGCAGAACAGAGCTGGCAGTCCGGCCACGCATCTCGGCAAGGGTGTAGCCAAACATCTTGGTAAAGCCGACATTGACATAGACGGTACGCGTGTCAGGCCCGCCGACGATGAACGCGTTATCACTCTGATTCACCACATGCAGCAGTGCCTGCAACGGGTCAGCCAGATCAGAATTCAAGGCCATTGTGCCAAGCGGACGAGAGCTTTTCATACGCCGATTGTGGAGGTATTCGGCCCAACTTACCAAGCCGCATGCATAGGCGCGAAAAACAAATATGCCGGCCTACGCGGTAGCACTTTCAGACACTCCCGCAGAGCCAAAACTGGCCATCTCCGCCAGCACCAGACAGGCCGATTGCAGCAACGGCCAGGCCAGCGCAGCACCCGACCCTTCGCCCAGGCGCAGGCCGATGTCCAGCAGCGGCTGCGCACCAAGGTGGTGCAGCATCCGGCTGTGGCCATGCTCGCCCGAGCGGTGGGCAAACACGCAGCGCTGCAACACCAGCGGCTGCAAGGCGTACGCCACCAGCACCACGGCGGTGGTGATAAAGCCATCCACCACCACCACCCGCCGCTCTTGGGCCGCCTGCAAGACCGCGCCCAGCATGGTGGCCATCTCGAACCCGCCAAACACCTCCATCGCGTGCAGAGGGTCTTTCACGGCGGCGTGCCGCTCCAGTACCTGCGCCAGCACGGCCACCTTGGCGCGCAGACCGGCAGCGTCCAGCCCGGTGCCCGCGCCGGTGCAGTCGGCAATCGGCAGACCCGTGAGGCGGGCCATTAGCAGCGACGCGGCCGAGGTATTGCCAATGCCCATTTCGCCCAGCAGCAGCGCATTGCCCGGCAGGCCTTTGACAATGGCGCGGCCCTGGGCGATGGCACGTTCGCAGTCCAGCGCATCCATCGCCGGGCCCTCCAGGGTATCGGCGGTGCCATAGGCAATTTTGTAGTCCAGCAGGCCGGGGCGGGGCGCAAAGTCGTGGCGCACGCCGCAGTCCACCACCGTCAGGGCAATGCCGTGCTGGCGCGCCAGCACGCTCACGCAGGCCCCGCCGGCCAAGAAGTTTTCCACCATCTGCCAGGTCACGTCACTGGGGTAGGCCGACACGCCGCGCGCCGCCAGCCCGTGGTCGCCCGCAAACACCACCAGCTGCGGCTGCTCCAGCTGGGGCGATGCCGTGCCCAAAATTTCACCCAATTGCAGGGCCAGCGCCTCCAGTGCGCCCAGCGAACCCAGGGGCTTGGTTTTTTGGTCCAGCTTGGTTTGCAGGGCTTGGCGCAGGGTGGAATCGGTCAGGTCAATCATGGACATAAACAGGTTGGAGGCTCAAAGTAAAAGTCACGCACATTACATGAAAAAACATCTTGGGCCTGTGCTGGTATGGGACTTGCGTTCGCCGCTGTGCAGCCGTTAAGGGCAAACACCAGCAGGAATGCACCATTTTGGAGCCTAAAATTTGTGGTTTATGGTGTGCATGCAACTCCATTTTTCGTAACTGAATTACCAGGAAAACTTGATGAAAAAAATCGTATTGACTTTCGCTTTGACCGCACTCGCTGCCGCCGCATTCGCCCAGGGCAAAGACCTCAAGGTCGCCATCGACCCCACCTATGAACCCTTCACCTTCAAAACCGCCGACGGCAAGCCCACCGGCTTTGACGTGGACATCGCCAGCGCCCTGTGCGAGCAAATCAAGCGCAAGTGCGTGTTTGTAGAGCAGGTGTGGGACAGCATGATCCCCGGCCTGCAAGCCAAAAAGTACGATGCCATCATCAGCTCGATGTCCATCACCGAAGACCGCCTCAAAGTGGTGGACTTCACCAATAAGTACTACAACACCCCCAGCAAGATCGTCATCAAAAACGATATCAAGTTCACCGACCTGGCTTCGCTCAAAGGCAAGAAAATCGGCGTACTCAAGGGCAGCACCCAAGAAAAATACGCCAACGGCGAGCTGAAAAAGGTGGGCGTCACTGTCACCCCTTACGAAGCCCAAGACCAGGTGTACCTGGACATCAAATCGGGCCGTCTGGACGGCACCGTGGCCGATATTGTGGAAGTCACCGGCGGCTTCCTGAGCAAACCCGAAGGCAAAGACTACAAGGCCGTTGGTGAAGAGCTGTATATCCCCAAATACTTTGGTGGCGGTGCAGGCGTGGCCATCCGCAAGGGCGACAAGGCGCTGAAGGACGAATTGAATACCGCGATTGCCGCTATCCGCGCCAACGGCTCCTACAAAACCATCAACGACAAATATTTCAAGATGGACGTATACGGCACGAAGTAAGCTACGCACCCGTTGCCGTGGCCAAGCTGTATTAACTACGTAGTAAATGCAGCCGCCACGGCTTGTTTTTTTCTTCCCGGGATGTCCTTTTTGAACGATTACTACTGGTCCATTCTGCACGGTTCATTGCTTACGGTTGGGGTGTCCCTGGGTGCCCTGGTGGTGTCGGTGCTGCTTGGCCTGCTGGGCGCAGCGGCCAAGCTGTCGGGTCGCCCATTGCTGGTGATTCCGGCCACGCTGTACACCACCGTCATCCGGGGCATTCCCGATCTGGTGCTGATGCTGCTGGTGTTCTACGGCGGCACGATCGGCGTAAACACGCTGCTGGAGATGGCGGGCAGCGAAGCCACCCTGGACCTGAACCCGTTTTTTGCCGGTGTGCTCACGCTGGGCTTCATTTACGGGGCCTACATGACCGAGACTTTTCGCGGTGCCATCATGGCCATTCCGCGCGGCCAGTTTGAAGCCGCCGCCGCTTTCGGCATGGCACCTGCGCAAACCTTTATGCGCATCACCGCACCGCAAATGGTGCGCTACGCCCTGCCCGGGTTCACCAACAACTGGCTGGTGCTGATCAAATCTACCGCCCTGGTCAGCCTGATCGGCCTGCAAGAAATGACCTATCTGGCCAAGCAGGCCAGCGCCGCCACCCGCTCACCCTTTGCCTACCTGCTGTTTGCGGGTGCGCTGTTTCTCATCTTCACCTGGGTCTCGCTGGCCGTGTTGCGCAAGCTCAACGCACGCTACAGCCTGGGTACCAAACGGATTGCGTTTTAAGCATGAACTGGGAAGTCATATTTAGTGCCGACAGTCTGGCCATGTTTGGCGAGGGCATCGTCACCACGCTGACCCTGCTGTTTGCGTCCGTCGCCATCGGGGCCGTGCTGGCCGTGGCGTTTGCCCTGGCACTTACCAGCAACAACAAGCTGCTGGCCGGTGTGGTGGGGGCCTACACCTTTGTGGTGCGCGGCACGCCGCTGCTGATCCAGGTCTACCTGATCTATTACGGTTTGGCCCAGCTCGAATGGATCCAGGCCCGCTGGGACACCGTGTGGCCGCTGGTGTACTTCAAAAACGCCTTCTTCTGCGCCCTGCTGGCGTTTGCGCTGAACACCGCAGGCTACACCGCCGAGATGCTGGCCGGGTCGATCCGCGAAACCAACGCGGGCGAGATCGAAGCCGCGCAGTCATTGGGCATGAGCCGCTTCAAGATTCTGCTGCGCATCGTGCTGCCCAGCGCCATGCGCCGCACCCTGCCTGCCTACAGCAACGAGGTGGTGATGATGCTGCAAAGCACCAGCTTGGCCAGCGCCGTGCCGGGCCTGCTGGACATCACCGCCGCCGCCAGCCGCATTTACTCCGACTTTTACCTGCCGTTTGAAGCTTATCTGTTTGCCGCCGCGCTGTACCTGGTGGGCACCTTTGCGCTGATTGCGCTGTTCCGGCTGGCCGAACGCCACTTTCTGGCCTACCTGGCTCCCCGCAAACACTGATTTTTATGCACCGTACCGACCATGTGCTGCGCAGCCAGAGCATTGGCAGCCAGAAAACCCTGAGCAGCTTCCACTTCGGCACCCCCGGTGCCCGGCCCAAGGTGTACATCCAGGCCAGCCTACATGCCGAAGAACTACCCGGCATGCTGGCCGCCCACCACCTGCGCCGCCTGTTGGAACAGGCCGAAGCGCAGGGCCAGATCCAGGGCGAAATCATCCTGGTGCCGCTGGCCAACCCTATCGGACTGGCCCAGCGGGTAGACCACAAACCGATGGGCCGGTTTGACCTGAACACATCCGAGAACTTCAACCGCCACTTCCCCGACCTGTGCGCCGCCGTGCTGCCCTTGGTCGATGGCCAACTGGGGTCGGATGCGGCCGCCAACGTAGCCGCCATCCGCAAGGCTATGGCCGCGCACCTGCATGCCTGGCAGCCCGCCACCGAACTCGCCAGCCAGCGCAAGCAGCTGGTTAGCCTGGCCTTCGATGCCGACGTGGTGCTAGACCTGCACTGCGACCTGGAAGCCGTCATGCACATGTACACCGAAACCCCCTGCTGGCCGGTGCTGGAACCCCTGGCCCGCCTGCTGGGCGCGCAGGCTGTGCTGCTGGCCAAAAACTCGGGGGGCCTGTCGTTCGACGAATGCCTGTCGGGTGCGTGGTGGCAACTGGCCGAGAAACTGCCCTTCCCGATTCCCCAGGCCTGCGCCAGCACCACGGTGGAGCTGCGCGGTGAGCGCGACATCAGCCACGCCCTCGGTCAGGCCGATGCCAGTGCGCTGTTCGGCTATTTGCAGCACCTGGGCGTGGTCGGTGGCGAGCCGCCGGCCCTACCCGCATTGGCCTGCGCCGCCACCCCACTGGCAGGCGCGCAGTATGTGAAATCGCCGGTGCCCGGCGTGCTGGTGTTTGCCGCCCAGCCGGGCGACCGCTTGGCGCTGGGCGACCTGGTGGCCGAAATCATCGACCCGGTCAGCGGCCATGTGCACGCCCTGCGCGCCGAAGTGCCCGGTGTGCTGTACGCCCGCACCACCGAGCGCTACGCCACCCCCGGCGACGACCTGGCCAACATCGCGGGCAGCGTGCCCTTTCGCACCGGCAATCTGCTGGGTGCTTGAAATTTTTGAATGCAGAACCTATGACCACCCAGCCCCTCAAACTCCAGGCCCTCGACATCCACAAAAAGTTTGGCTCCAACGAGGTGCTCAAAGGCGTGTCGCTAGAGGCCCGCGCAGGCGATGTGATCAGCATCATCGGCAGCTCCGGCTCCGGCAAGAGCACGTTTTTACGCTGCATGAACCTGCTGGAAAAGCCCAATGCCGGTCGCATTCTGGTCGCCGGTGAAGAGCTCAAGCTGGTAGCCGACAAAAACGGCGAACTGGTGGCCGCCGAGGCCAAGCAGCTCCAGCGCATGCGCACCAAACTGGCAATGGTGTTCCAGCACTTCAACCTGTGGGCCCACATGACGGTGCTGCAAAACATCATCGAAGCCCCCATCCACGTGCTGGGCGTGCCCAAGGACGAGGCCATTGCCCGCGCCCGCAAGTACCTCAAGCTGGTCGATCTGCAAGGCAAAGAAGATGCCTACCCCGCCCACATGAGCGGCGGCCAGCAGCAGCGGGTAGCCATCGCCCGCTCCCTGGCCATCGAACCCGAGGTGATGCTGTTCGACGAGCCCACCAGCGCCCTCGACCCCGAGCTGGTGTCCGAAGTGCTGCGCGTGATGCAAACCCTGGCGCAAGAGGGCCGCACGATGGTGGTGGTAACCCACGAAATGGGCTTTGCCCGCGAAGTCGCCAACCACCTGATCTTTTTGCACAAAGGCCTGATCGCCGAGCAAGGCGTGCCCCGCGAAGTGCTAACCCAGCCGAAAAGCGAGCGCTTGCAGCAGTTCCTCTCGGGTAGTTTGAAATAAATTCGTCACACGGTTGACATCGGGGTTGCCGATAATTTTAGGTTTGCCGCCAAGGAAACCACCGTGCAACTGACCTTCTCTGCCCTGGCCGCAGCGGCCTGCCTGCTTTGCGCCGCCGCTACCGCCCAACCCGTGTTTGTCAACGGCATCGCCATTCCCGGCCAGACGCTGGATGCCACCGGTGTGCCCGGCGCCAACCAGGGACGTGTGGGATTTTTCTCGGACATTTATTTTGATCCCCAGCGCAATGCCTGGTGGGGCCTGTCGGACCGGGGACCGGGCGGCGGCCTGATTGACTACGCCACCCGTGTGCAACGCTTCACGCTGGACATCAACCCCGCCAGCGGCGCCATTGCCCGCTTCCAGGTGGCGCAGACCGTGCTGTTCACCGATGCGCAGGGCAAGGCTTTCAATGGCCTGGCCCCGCAGCCCGCCAACACCCCTGGCCGGGCACTGGACCCCGAGGGCCTGGTGGTACACCCGCGCACCGGGCACTTTTTGGTATCGGACGAATACGGCCCCTCGGTCTATGAATTTACCGCCACGGGCCAGTTTGTGCGGGCCTTCACCATTCCCGCCAACCTGCTGCCCCGCAATGCCGCCACCGGCGTGGCCAACCACGATGGCGACACCGGCAACACGGCGGGCAAGCGGCACAACCGGGGTTTTGAAGGTCTGGCCATCAGCCCCGATGGAGCGTTTGCCTATGCCATGCTGCAAAGCCCCATGCTGGACGAAGGCGGTGCCAAAGACGGCCGCTTTGCCCGCATCGTGAAGTTCGACACCACCACCGGCCAGGCCGTGGCGCAATACGCCTACCTGCTAGACCGCGCGGGCCAGGGCCAAGGCATCTCAGCGCTGGTGGCACTCAATAACGACAGCTTCTGGGTGCTGGAGCGCAACAACCGGGGCGTGGGTGCCGGTGCGGCGCTGGCCACGCCCGATAAACGCGTCTACCGCATCAGCTTGGCCGGGGCCAGCGATGTATCCAACACCGCCCTGCCCGCCAGCGGGGCCACGCTGCCCACCGGCGTGGTGGCGGTCAGTAAGAGCGCCACCGTCATTGACTTGGCCGCCAACACCCTGCCCGCGCTGGGCAACTTGTCGCCCGAAAAGTGGGAAGGCCTGGCGATTGGCCCGCAGCTGCCCGATGGCCGCTTTGTGCTGCTGGCAGGCACCGACAACGACTACAGCGTGACCCAAACCGGCAGCGGCGCGCAGTTTGACGTGTACTTCAAGATGGATGCGCCCGACCCGCTGGCCGCCTCCATCCAGTGCCCGCTGGACCAAACCACCGGCTGCACCTACACCACCGGCGGCGCGGCGGCCACGCTCACCCCTGCCTACACCCTGCTGCCCGGCGTGCTGCACGCCTACACCGCCACGTCCGCCGACTTGGCCGGGTACCTGCGGCCCGGACGTTGATGCAGCAGGCTTGCATCCAGTCCAGACCACTACGGGCAAATCAAGCCGTCTAAGAACCCGGGTTGAAAATGTCGGCCCACGTAGTCGGCCAGCCCGTCAAACACCGCATCCAGCGTGGGCACGGTGGCTCCGAACAGGGCTTGCAGCGCGGCCGGATCTTCCAGCAGGCCGTGCAGGTACAGGCCCAGCACATTGCCCGCCGCGTTTTGCCAGGCCAGGCCGTCGGGCATCACGGCCTGGGCCACATCGCCAGCTTTCGCCATCGCCACGTGCTGCTGGGTCTGGCCGTGGTGGATTTCATAGCCCGCCACCGCCACCCCGGCCAGCGCAGCCCACGAACCGGTCATGCCGGGCGCAAAAATAGCTTGGCGGTGCTGCACGGTTTTTTGTATTTCAAACTGGGTGACCACCGGCAGCAGGCCCAGGCCCGGCGCATTGCCGTCGATGCCGTGCAGATCGATCAATGCCTCGCCCAGCATCTGCAGGCCGCCGCAAATACCTAACACCGCGCCACCGCGCGCCGCATGCGCGGTAATGGCCGCATCCAGCCCCTGCTGGCGCAGCCAGGCCAGGTCGCCACTGGTGTGCTTGGAGCCGGGTAGGATGACCCAATCGGCCCCGACCAAGTCAGCCGGGCTGCGCGCCCAGACCAGGCGCACGCCGGGCACGTTCTTGAGTGGCTGAAATTCATCCAGGTTGCTGATGCGCGGGTAGGTAATGACGGCGATGGTGCGGGTCACCGTGCCGCTGGAGCGGGTCTGATCATCAAAAACACCGTCTTCTTCGGGCAGGCCGTGCTGCCACCACATCGGCAGCGTGGCCACAGTGGGCACGCCGGTCAGGTCTTGCAGCATCTGCGGAGCCGGGGCCAGCAACTTGGCATCGCCGCGAAACTTGTTCAGCACAAACCCGTGCAGCAGCGCCCGGTCTTCGGGCGGCAGCAGCGCCCAGGTGCCATACAGGTGGGCAAACGCGCCGCCCCGGTCGATGTCGGTGACCAGCAGGCAACGGGCATCGGCATGCCGGGCCACGCGCATGTTGACGATGTCGCTGCTGCTGAGGTTGATCTCGGCAGGGGACCCCGCGCCTTCGATCACCACCACGTCGTTCTCGGCCCGTAATTCGTCTAGCGCCTGGGCCACCACCGGCCAGACCCGGGCGCTGCGGCTGCGCCAGTCCAGGCCGGTCAGCTCGGCGCTGACCTGGCCTAGCAGCACTACCTGGCTGTGCGTGTCGCGCTCGGGTTTGAGCAGCAGCGGGTTCATGCGCACCTCGGGTTTAGTGCGGGCGGCCAGCGCCTGGAAGTACTGGGCGCTGCCGATTTCACCGCCGTCCACCACGCGCGCGTTGTTGCTCATGTTTTGCGCCTTGAACGGCGCAACCCGCAACCCCTGGCGGGCGTAGTAGCGGCACAGAGCGGTGGTCAACCAGCTTTTGCCCGCCCCGCTGGTGGTGCCCAGCACCATAGTACAAACTGCAAGAGTCATATCAAAAATAGTAATGAAATTGGCCTTTAGCGCATATTTAATATGCACCATTAGCTACAAATAACATAGCAGTTATTCGGCCCAAATGCAACGGTCTCGCCCCGCACCCTTGGCCGCATACAGGGCCACGTCCAGGCGGTTGTACAGGCTGCGCAGTTTTTCAGCGGGCCGCAGCGCCGCGATACCGGCCGAGCAGGTGTAGCCAAACTGGGGATGCTCGGGCAGCGGATGCGACTGGCGCACGATGTCCAGAATGCGCGACACGATGCCCTCTAGCCCGGTCGGGTAGATGCCGGGGAACAAAATCACAAACTCCTCCCCGCCCACCCGGCCCAGACCGTCGTCACGGCGCAAGATGCCGTGCACCGCGTGCGCAAAATGCTTCAGCACGGCATCGCCCGCCGGGTGGCCATAGGTGTCGTTGACGCGTTTGAAGTTGTCCAGGTCCACCAAGGCCACGCCGCAGGGGGTGTCGTACAGATTCAGCTGCTCGATGCTGTGCTCCACCTGTTGCAGGATGTGCGCCCGGTTGCTGATGCCGGTGAGCACATCGGTCTGCGCTGCCCGCACCGCCACGTCGCGGGCCTGGCGCAGGGCGCGTTCGTTGGAGCGCAGTTCGGTGATGTCGCTGGCCACACACAGCATCCAGCCGTCGGAGCGCAGGGTTTCGGTCATCCACACCCAGCGACCATCGCACAGGTCGGCCTCGAAGGCGCGAAAAGGGAGCTTGCCGCGCCGCGACCGGGCCGACACCAGCCAACTGGCGATGTCGGTGGTTTCAATCAGCGCCCCCACGCCCTCGGCATGGTTGCGCAGCAGCATCTCGGCCCAGGTGGGCTCCTCGTCGGGGCCTAAACCGTAACTTTGCCGAAATGCCGCATTGGCAAACCGCAGTTGGTCACCGTCATCAAACAGCGCCACCAGCAGCGGCGTGTCCTGCTGGGAGGCCAGCAGTTGCAACGCAATCGGGTCGGTGGTGATGGGCATGCCAAAGATCATACATTCGGTAACAAGCCGTCGGCACGGTCGCGGGTCAGCGCCACGGTGTCGGCATTGAGCCTATCGTTCAAAGCCAGTCGGGCTTCGGCCTGCGCCACGCTCAGGCCCCAGGCGGCTTGGTGGCGAGCCACCAGGCGCTGCATCGCCACCGCCATCGGCACATCCAAATACCAGCAGGCATCCAGCAGGCCGTGCAGGTTCCAGCCGTGCTCCCGGTGCAGCAGGTACAGGCCCTCCACCAGCACCAGCCGGGTGGCCGGGCCGATGGCGACGGCATCTTCCTGCGGGTCGCCCACGCCGTGGTCGAACGCGGGCCACAGCACCGGCGTAGCAGCGGGTTCTAGCGGTGCATTGCGCAGCGCGGCTATGCGCTGGGCCAGTCCGGCGGGGTCAAAGGTCCAGGGCGCGCCGCGCCGCGCCAGGGCGGCGGCCGGGTCGGGCATCTGCGCCAGGGCCGCGCGGCTCAGGTGGAAGCCGTCCATGCCCAGCGCCAGCACCGTGCCGGGCCCGGCCTGCGCGTTGACCTCGGCGGCCAGTTGGGCGGCGATGGTGCTTTTACCGGAACCCGGCAGGCCCACTATGCCCACCACGGTGCGACGGGTGTGGTGGGCCTCTAGCAGGGCGAGGAGTTGGGCGGCGGGTTGGGTAATGGTGGGAACAGTCATGCGGCTGATTTTCGCTGCTGTTCCAGGTCGCGTAGCGCTGCCTCAAAGCTGTCGAAACGGAAGCGATAGCCCTCGGCCAGCAGGCGCTGGGGCAGCACGCGCTGGCCGTCGGTCAGCAGCGTGGCCTGTTCGCCCAGCAGCAGCTTGAGCAGCGCCGCAGGCACCGGCACGGCCAGCGGGCGCTGCAATACGGTGCAAGCGGTGCGGGTGAATTCCCGCTGGGTCACGGGCTGCGACGCGGTGAGGTTATAGGCCCCGGTGGCAGGCGCGCTATCCAGCTGGGCCAGCAAAAAGGCCACGGCTCCCAGCACGTCGTCCAGATGCACCCAGCTCAGTACCTGGTTACCCGCGCCCATCTGCGTGCCCAGCCCAAAGCGAAACGGCCGCAGCATCTGCGGCAGCGCGCCCTGCTGGCCCAGCACCACACCCAGCCGCACCGTCGCCACCGCCACGCCGTGGGCCGCCATACCCTGCGCGGTGTGCTCCCAGCGCTGGCACAGT
The DNA here is from genome assembly GCF_056521445.1 of Rhodoferax sp. LB1P47. NCBI lineage: Bacteria > Pseudomonadati > Pseudomonadota > Betaproteobacteria > Burkholderiales > Comamonadaceae > Rhodoferax > Rhodoferax sp. LB1P47. The sequence goes on from NZ_JBWMAU010000029.1 coordinate 19,814, forward strand.
TCAGACATAAAAATCGGCTGCGGCGGCGCACCCTCCCCCAGCGCCGCCGGGTCGCCCGGTGGCTGCACGCCGTAGAAACCAATCGCCGAGGCCGACAACAGCCAGCGCGGCTTGCTGGCCGTGTGGGGCAGCTGCGCCACCCAGTCCACCAGCGCCTGCGTGACCCCGCTGCGGCTGGCGTGCAGCACCTGCTGGCGCGCGGGCGACCAGCGCGGACCCAGCACCGGCTCGCCCGAGAAATTCAAAATCGCATCCACCGGGGTGTCTTGCAGCTCGGCCAGCTGGGTGATGCACTGCACCGCCTGGCCGTACATCCGGCGGGCCTTGTCCGGGTTGCGTACCCACAGCGTGAGGCGGTGGCCTTGGGCCAACAGCATGCGGCTCAGTGCCTGGCCGATAAAACCGGTGCCGCCGGTGAGGAGGATGTGGTGGGAAGACATGGGAGGCTGCTCAGTGTGAAGAATCCATGGCACGATAGCCGATATGGAATCTGCATTCTCTGCCAACTACCGCTTCCTGGCCCGCTACAACCACTGGTTCAACCAGCGCCTCTATGCCGCCTGCGACGGGCTTAACGACGCGGCCCGCCAGCAAGACAGCGGCGCGTTTTTCGGCTCCATCCACCGCACGCTGAACCACCTGCTGGTGGCCGACCAGATTTGGCTGCGGCGCTTTGTGGACTGCGGCACAGCCCACGGCGTAGCCTGGCCGGTGCTCACCGATGCCATCCGCATGCCCGCCCAACACCCGCTGAACCAAGCCCTGCACGCCGACTGGGCCGCCCTGTGTGCCCACCGCGAGGCGCTGGACACCGCCATCGAAACCTGGCTAGCCGACGCACCAGCCGACATGGCGGGCTGGAGCATGGCCTACGCCAACTCCCAAGGCACGCCGCGCCAGCACCCGTTGTGGCAGGCACTCACCCACTTCTTCAACCACCAGACCCACCACCGGGGCCAGGTGAGCACGCTGCTGTCGCAGCAAGGCGTGGACGTGGGTGTGACGGATTTAATCGCGCTGGCCTAGTATGCGCACCCCAAAAAAATAGAGCCATAAAAATGGCTCTAGCGCATATATAACCTGCACAAAAAGCTACATAAACTGTAGCAACTTGTTTTTCCACTTAAATCAATAACCGGCGGCCAAGCCGGTATTGCGGCGCGGGTCATTCGCGCCATAAAAACGAAAGTTGCCCCGGGGCTTGCCTTCCAGCGACGGGGCACCCACCAAAATCGCGGCCAAGTGGTTCGCGGGCTGGGGCACACCCAGGATGTGGCCCATGCCTTCGAGGATTTTGCGGGTGTCGGGGCTGATGCCAAAGGTGTCCACATTGGTCACATCCGGCAGCCACTGCTGGTGAAAGCGCGGCGCGTCCACGGCCTCTTGCACATTCATGCCGTAGTCGATCACGTTGAGGATGGTGTGCGTCACCGCTGTGATGATGCGGCTGCCGCCGGGGGTGCCGACCACCATCACGGGCTTGCCGTCTTTGCTGACGATGGTGGGGCTCATGGAGCTTAAGGGCCGTTTGCCAGGCTCGATCTTGTTGGCCTCGCCCTGCACCAGACCGTACATATTCGGCACGCCGATTTTGGCGGTGAAGTCGTCCATCTCGTTGTTCAGCAGCACACCGGTTTTGGCGGCGGTGACCTTGGCGCCAAACCAATCATTCAGCGTGTAGGTCACCGACACGGCGTTGCCCATGCTGTCCACGATGGAGTAGTGGGTGGTGTTACTGCCCTCGTGCGGGACCACGCCGGGTTTCAGGTCTTTGGAGACACCGGCCTTGGCGGGGTCGATGGCGGCGCGGATCTTGGCAGCGTAGGCTTTGTCGAGCAGGCGGTCCAGTGGGTTCTTCACAAAGTCGGGGTCGCCCAGGTAGCTGTTGCGGTCCAGGTAGGCATGGCGCATGGCCTCGATCTGGTAGTGCACCGCCTGGGCGGAGCGAAAGCCCAGCTCTTTCAGCGGATAGCCTTCCACGATGTTCAATATCTCGCAGATCACCACACCACCCGAGCTGGGAGGCGGGGCAGACACGATGTGGTAGCCCCGGTAATCGCACTCCACCGGGGCCAGCTCGCGCACCTTGTACTGGTTCAAATCTTCTTGGGTGATGATGCCCTTGCCGGCTGTGCTGGCGGCCACGATGTTGGAGCCCACCGTGCCTTTGTAGAAGCCATCTGGCCCCTTCTGGCTCACCAGCTTCAGGGTTTTGGCCAGGTCTTTTTGCACCAGCTTCTGGCCGACCTGGAAAGGCTCGCCCTTGTTGAGGAAGATGGCTGCCGAAGGCGCGTCTTTCTGGAAATCGGCGGTGGCGGTTTTCAGCATGTCCACATCACCCTCGCGCAGCACAAAGCCGCGTTCAGCCAACTCGATGGCCGGGGCCAACAGCTTGGCGCGGCCCATCGTGCCGTATTGGGTGCGGGCCGCTTCAAAACCGGCCACCGAGCCGGGAATGCCCACGGCCAGATAGCCGTTGGTGCTGGCCCCTTTGACCACGTTGCCGTCGGCATCCAGATACATGTTGGCGGTGGCGGCCAGCGGGGCTTTTTCGCGGAAATCAAAAAAGGTCTTGCGGCCGTCGGCGAGTTGCAGCGTCATGAAGCCACCACCGCCCAGGTTGCCCGCTGCCGGGTACACCACCGCCAACGCGTAGCCCACAGCAACGGCCGCGTCGATAGCGTTGCCACCGCGTTTCAGCACATCTACCCCCACCTGCGTGGCCAGATGCTGGGCGGTGACCACCATGCCGTGTTCGGCGGCTACCGGGGCGACAGATGCGGCCTGGGCGGCACAGCACAGGGCGGCGGTGGCGATCAGCGCGGGGCGAAAGTAAGGAATAGGCATACGGAAATGTCTCCAAAGTGAATCATCGGTGGTGTCAGCGGGGGAAACCCCAAATTACTGTAGCAAAGCATTCCGCTAGTTTTGTAAGCAAAAGCGCCAAAAATCGCCCTAAAACCGACACGGTTGGCGTAAATTGCCAGCATGCACACCACCCCACTCCAGCGGCGCACGGCGCTGCAACGCTTGTTACTTATCGTTGCATTGGGCGCTCCCACCCCGGGCCGCGCCAGCCCGCCGGTACTGGCGCGGCCCACGGCCTACCAGCGCGGCATGGCGCTGGCGGGCTACTGGGTCAGCGAAAAATACGACGGCGTGCGCGGCTACTGGGACGGCACTCAGCTCTGGACCCGGGGCGGGCAGCGGGTTTTTGCCCCGGCCTGGTTCACTGCCGGGTGGCCCGCGCACGCGCTGGACGGCGAACTATGGGCCGGGCGCAGCAGGTTTGCCACCGCCGTATCCACGGTGCGCCAGCGGGATGCTGGCGACACGGCCTGGCAGCACATGCGCTACCAGCTGTTCGACCTGCCCGCCCACGGCGGAAATTTTGATACCCGCTTGGCCGCATTGCAGCAACTGGCGCTGCCCGCGTGGGTGCAGCCCGTAGCCCAAGCCCGCGTGGCCAGCCACCCTGCCCTGCAAGCCCTGCTGCGCCAGACGGTGCACAACGGCGGCGAAGGCCTGGTGCTGCACCGGGGCGATGCCGTGCTGGACCACCCTGGCAAAGACGACTGGCTGAAATTCAAACCGTTTGACGATGCCGAAGCCCGCGTGGTGGGCCATATCGCAGGCCGGGGCAAATATGCGGGCATGTTGGGCGCGCTAGCGGTAGAAACCGCCGATGGCCGCCAGTTCAAGCTGGGCACCGGTTTCAGCGATGCCCAGCGGCGCAATCCGCCTGCGCTGGGGGCCTGGGTGACATACCGCTTCCGGGATCTCAACCCCAGCGGAATTCCGCGCTTTGCCAGCTTCTTGCGGCTGCGCGCGGATGTGGATCTGTAGCGGATGTGATTACTTAGGCAGCAGAACCTTGTCCACCACGTGGATCACGCCGTTCGACTGGTACACGTCGGCAATCGTCACGTTGGCAGTGCCGCCTTTTTCATCGGTCAGCATGACGGTAGAGCCGCTGGCCTTGGCCGTCAAAGTACCGCCGCTGACGGTCTTGAAGGTGGTCATGCCCTTGCCGTCCATCAGCATCTTGCCGATCGCTGCCGCGTCGTATTTACCGGCCACCACGTGGTAGGTCAGGATGGTGGTCAGCGTGCTCTTGTTTTCTGGCTTGAGCAAGCTGTCTACCGTGCCCGCAGGCAGTGCGGCAAAGGCGGCATTGGTGGGTGCAAACACGGTGAACGGGCCGGGGCTCTTCAGCGTATCCACCAGGCCTGCGGCCTTGACGGCAGCCACCAGGGTGGTGTGGTCCTTGGAGTTGACGGCGTTGTCGATGATGTCCTTGGAGGCCATCATTGGCGCGCCACCAACCATCACATCGGCGGCCATGGAAGCACAAGACACAGCGGCCATCACGGCGGCCAGGCTGAAAGAAGCAATTTTGCGGGTGGTTTGGATCGAGGCCATGGAAAGCTCCTGGTAGGTGGATAACAAGCCGAAATGTTGCGGCTGAGACCAATACGGAGCAGTGCGGTGCTTTGGATTCAAAAGTTGGTTAAATCTTCTGAAAATTTATAAAAAAGAGCTGCCAGCGCAAATGACACCTGCGCTGGCAGCTCTTAATTTGAGCCACTTGCACAATTCTGCGGATGACCAAGCGGCCAATGTGCCAGCGACAAAAATCAAGACGAAGCGAAGGGATTTAGCGGGTTGCGTGGTTGAGGTGCATCGAAAGCCAT